>JALSSE010000455.1 GCA_026984415.1 Hydrogenothermaceae bacterium
TCCATCCATCCACGGTTTATATTTATCAACAACTGCTAAATTCTCTCTTTTATCATTTATCAGATGTTCAACAATTTTATTTTCAAATATTATGTCACTTTCAAGTAAAACAGTGTCTTCCTTTTCTAAATAATCCCTTGCTAAATAAAGGGAATAAATATTATTTGTTTTGTAGTAAACTGGATTTTCAACAAAGGTAAAATTTTCACTGCCGTATTTGTTATTTAAAAGGGTTATTAGCTTCTCTTTTTCATGTCCAACGACTATAACAAAACTATTTATTCCAGCATTTAATAGGTTCTCAATAGAGTATTCTATAAGGGTTTTTCCGTTAACTTCTATCATACACTTTGGTTTGTTTTTTGTAAGACTTCCTAATCTTTTTCCTAAACCAGCAGCTAAAATTAAAGCCTGCAATTACTTTTTATCCCCCATATTTATTATCTTTTTTATTTTATTATCAAAAAAATATAAGTAATAAAAAATAACAGTCCAACAGTCATCCCAATTGGTAAAAACTTTCTGTTTATATAGGAAAAAATTAAAACTAAAAATGAAGACATTATTGCAAAAACTCCTGATGTAAAAGCAAGTCCTGTAATGTTCCATTCAGTAAAAACAATCCCGAAACTAACAGGAATGGTACTTTGGAAAACCATTGCCCCTGAAACATTTCCAACAGCAAGACTGTCTTTCCCTCTCATTATCCATAAAACACTGTTTATTTTTTCTGGAAGTTCAGTTGCTATCGGAGCTACAAGTAAAGAGAATAAAAGGGGAGAAAATCCCGCAGCAATACTTACCTTTTCAATTCCATGGACAAATAGATGGGCACCTCCAACCATAAAAATTAGAGAAATTACAATCTGAAACAAAACAAGCCAGACAGAATAATCTCTACCACCTGAAAAATAAATTCCATCAACTTCTTCTAATTCTTCACTTTCCCCTGTCAGTGTCAAAAATGTATAAATAAGGTAAAGTCCTAAAAGTAAAACAGCAGTAAATATCCTTAAAGTATGACTTTCGTAAGGTATAATAAACATTGCAATTGAGTAAGCAAAAAGGAAAAATACAATATCCCTTCTTAATCCTACCTCTTCAACATCAAGCTCTATACTTCTTTTCTTCAAAAAAAATAAAAATAAAGTTGTCAAACCAATAAGTGGAAATGCCAATGTTGATAGCATAAAAGGTGCACCTAAAATTGCTCCAACACCAATTTCGTGTCCAGCTGTTTCTGAAAAAAATACAACCGCAATAATTGGAAGAATTGTTTCAGGGAGAGCTGTTCCCACAGCAGCAAGAACACTCCCCGTAAAATTTTTTGAAAGGTTAAGTTTATGACCTAAGGCTTCTATTCCATTTGTGAAAAGCTCTGCTGCCCCTAAAATAAGAATGAGACCTATAACAAAAAAAGCTATATCTAAAATCAACCTTCACCTTTATTTTTTAGTTTATCTTTAAGTATTTCTCCTAATGTTCCTAAACCTTCACCTTTAGGTTTCACTTTATTTTTTAGTTCTTCTAACTCTTTTTTCTCTTTTTCCTGCTGTAAAGCTTTTATACTGAGAATAATTTTCTTATTTTTCGGCTCTAATTTTATTATTTTCGCTTCAACTTCTTCTTTTAATGAAAGTTTATCACTTGGAATTTCAATTCTTTCTTTTGAAATCTCTGAAACAGGTATAAATCCTTCAAGTTCATTCCCAAGGTCTATAAAAGCTCCCCTTTCTATTAATTTTTTTACTTTACCTTTTACAGTATCTCCGACTTTGTATTTAGATGTAAATAGTTTCCACGGGTCTTCCTGAAACTGTTTTAATCCAAGTTTAATTTTATCTCCCTCTCTTCCTAAAACTTTAAATTTTAAAACTTTTCTACCTTTTAAAACTTCATCTATTGTTCTTACCCTTGGATTCCATGTTGCATCTTCTAATTTTAGAATTCCCTCTATTTCACCTAAATCAATAAAAGCAATTTTCGTTTTTACATCTTTAACTTTTGCTTCAATTTCTGAACCTTCTGGATTTTTAGAAAGGAATTCATCAACTGGATGAGGTTCCAACTCTTTTATACTTAGTTTTAGCTTCCTCCTTTCCTTATCAAGTTCAATAATTTTTGCTTCTACTTCCTGTCCTACTTTGAATTTTGATTTATAACTATTTGGGTTTAGATGTGAAGTCTGGGACTTGTGTATAAATCCATCAATATCACCAATGGATACAACAATTCCGTAATTATTAATTTCTTTTACTTTGCCTTTTACAACATCTCCAACCTGTTTATCAAACTTAATCCATGGATTTTCCTGTAAGTCCCTTAAACTAAAAAGTATTTTTCTGTTTTCTTTATCTATATCTTTTATTACTACTTCTAACTCATCACCTTCTTTAAAATCTTTTACAGATTTTGATTTGTTCCATGAAAGTAAAGATTCAGGTAAGTATCCAAACAAAAGGTTGTCTATAGATAAAATCATTCCACCATCTAATATTTTTGCCACTTTTGTTTTTACAACTTTTCCTTCTTCAAGGTAAGAAAGCAGGTTTTGAATTTCTTTTTCCCTTTCTTCTTCTAAAACTTTTTTACGTGAAACAATTATGTTTGGCATGTTTTTTCTTTCTTCTATCTTTAATACGTAAACTTCAACTGGCATTCCTTCAGGTAAAGATTCTCCTCTGTCAATCCTACTTTCAGAAATCGGCATAAAAGCTTTTATTCCACCTAAATCTACCATATAACCTTTTTCTAATTTTTTTGTAATTGTTCCCTGTATTTTTTCATTTTTCTCAAAGGCTTCTTTTACTTTTGATATAGCTTCTTTAACTATAAGTGGTTTCCGTGATATCAATGTATATCCGTCTTTATTCTTTTTCCCTAAATAAATAGCAGTTATTTCATCACCTTCTTTTTTATCCTGTATTTCATCTCTTGGAATGGCTACCTCTGTTTTTTGACCTATATCCACATAGGCATAATCATTGTCAATTCTAACTATTGTTCCTTTTACTTTAGAACCTTTTGAATAGTAATGAAAATCTTCTTCTTCTTTTAAATACTTTTCAAATTCTGATTCGTAATTTTCCATTTTTAACCTCTGATTAACTTTACTTAAATTTTATTAAATTTTATCATTAAAAGAGGTAATGTTGAATAACAGATATTTATTTTAATTTTGCCTGTTCTTTCATTAAATCATTGCGGGGATTGTTGATTTTTATGAAAATCTCAACCCTGTTATTTCTTCTTTTTAAAAGGGGATTATTCCAGGTGTAAAGTGGTTTTGTATTTCCATAACCTGCCGCTGATAATTTTTTCGGGTCAACCCCTTTAGAAATAAGATATTCAGCAACTTTTGTAGCTCTTAATATTGATAAATCCCAGATATCTTTAACTCCGGGAATTTTTTTTAACAATTTTTCAGAACCTGTATGTCCTTCAATACTTATTTCAACATTTTCTTTTGAAGAAATTGATTTTAGAACATTTGCAATTTCATCTAAACTTTTTTTCGCTTCTAATGACAAATCTAAAGAAGTATCATCAAAAGTAACATCATTAAATAGTCTAATCATTACGTAATCTTCAATAACTGCAATTTGATAAGCATGAACTGGAAGTAATCTACTAATCCTATCTTTCACAACTTTTGCTATATCTTTTGGTATCAGATTAATAGGAGGAATTATTGCAACTGTTTTTGTTGCCTGTAAGGCTTTTTCACCTTGAAAATACCATAAAAATTTCATTAATTTCTTTATATCTAAAACACTCATTGAGTATAAAAGTATAAAAAACGTCAAAAGCAAAGACATTAAATCACTAAAACTGACTAACCATCCCGGTACATTTTTACATTCCTGTTTTTTTCTTCTTGCCATAATTTCACCTATCCAGAAGTCTGGATTACAAATTCAACCCTTCTATTTTTAGCCCTGTTTTGAGGTGTAGTATTTGGAACAAGGGGACGGAATTCACCATATCCTCTGGCTGATAGAAGATTTCTGTCATAACCACATTTTATAAATAATCTTAATATTGCAACTGCCCTTGCAGCAGATAGTTCTAAATTAGTTTTATAAATCCCTCTTCTTATTGGTATGTTATCAGTATGACCTTCTATAGTTAAAGGAAGTTCTACAACTTTTAAATTTTCACATAGTTCTTTTATGTAAGGTAGAATTGTAGGCAAAGGTTCTGCGCTTCCTAAAGGAAACATTTTATCTGAATTCATTCTGAATTTTACAATGGAACCGTGGGTTTCAACTTCAGCCTGAATTCCAGCAGCAGCTAATTTTTTTTGTAAATCAGATAGCTCTTTTTGTATCCGTTTCTTTTTTTTAAGCTTTGGATACATATTTGGAAATTCAAGGGGTATATTAGAATTATTAAGAATTTTTTCTTCATAAATGATTTTTCTTCCACCTAACGATTCTGTTATACCTTTTATAACCATATGGAATTTTTCTAAAGATATTGTTCCCATTGAGAAAAGTAAGATGAAGAATGTAAGGAGTAATGACATTAAATCCCCAAAACTTATTAACCATCCGGGGATACTTTTACATTCTTCTTTTTTTTTACGTGCCATTACTCTTCTCCAGCTTTAACACCAAACAGAGCCATTAGTTTACTTCTTAAGATGTTTGGATTAGTTCCCCTTTCTATCGCTTCAACTGCAAATAGATAACTCTCCTTATACATCATTGCCAAATCTTTGTAGTACTTTAATTTTTTAGAAACAGGAATACATAAAGCGTTTGCAAGAATAGCACCATATAAAGTTGTAATCATTGCAACAGCCATACCTGGACCAAGGGCTGAAGGGTCGTTAAGGTTTTGAAGCATCTGAATTAAACCAACAAGTGTTCCAATCATACCGAAAGCTGGGAACAATTCACCTAAACTTTCCCAAACACCAACTTCCGAAGAAAGTTCTTGCTCTATTTTCATTAATGCACTTTCTGCATTTCCTCTAATTTCTTCAATTTCCTGTCCATCTATTAACATTCTCATAATATCGCCAAAAAATGGGTCTTTGTTAAAGAAATCATCAATGTCTGATTCAAGGGCTAAAATTCCATTTTTTCTTGCTTTATTTACAACTTCAACAAGGTAATCAATGTGTTCTACAGGATTTGGTAAACCAGGACTGATAGCCTTTCCAATAGCCTTTACACCTTTTATCATATCCGGCAGAGGAAAAGCGGTCATTGTTGCAGTAATACCACCACCTACCGTCATAAGTAAAGAAGGTATATTTATAAAAGCCAGAGGGCTTCCGCCTATTACAATTGCAATCAGTATTAGTAAAAATGCACCAACAATCCCTATGACAGTAGATATGTCCACAGCAGTTCACTCCTAAAATTTATTTAATTTCTCCTCTTTTCCTCAGGTTATAAACCTTTAAAATTTTCTGTTGTTCCTTTTGAACAAACTTTGTAAGTTTTTCTTTATCTTTTTTATCAACATTAATGAATTTCACCCCATAACACACTTTTCTTCCTACTTCCCTTGAATTTTTTATAATCCCCTCAAGGAAAAACTCTTCATTTTCTAATTTAAAATTGAGGTTTATCTTATCCCCAACTTTAAGGTTAAAGTTGTTGGCAGATAAAATTGGTAAACAAAAACCAATTCCCTCTATACTTATATCGGTTGTTTCTGTTGTGAATTTTATTTTTTGTTCTGTTTTTTCATCTACCTTAAGGACATTTAATGGTATTTCTACCTTCATTCTTACTTCTTTTCTTCTCTGTACCTTTTCTAATTTAAATGTGTGTGGAATTTTCAAAATATACTTTCCGTCTTCTTGTGATATTTCTTCAACAATTCCTTCAAAAGAATAAAAAGCATCATCTCTTCTCAAAAATTTGATTTTTACTTTAGAGCCTTCCTTAAAATCAAATGGCGGTTGTTTATCTATAATCACCCAGTACATATACTTTTCAGTTTTATCAAAAAGAGCCACAGGGTAAGTCTTTTTGTGTTCTGTAATTAATGTTCCTGTCTGATAAATGTCTATATCTTTTGTGGAAATAAGAGGAATAAAATAAGGATTAATATCAAACCCTAATTTTTTTCTCATGTCTTTTATCATTTTTTCATCGTAATCAGGATTTTCTTCAATATACAGCTCAATTACCTTTTCAAATGGAGATTTAAATTCAAGTACTAAAAAAGGGTCCCTTTCTAATTTTTGAGAATATTCCCAGAGTATCTCAGCTTCTTTATCAGTTAATAAAGCATCTTTTGCATAACGTAAAAAAAGCTTTTTCAAAAACCTTTTTGAGGCAAGATGTTTTATTCTGTCCCAAAAAACTAAAAAAACAACTATGAGAAAAAATATTACAAAGATAGCCAGTAGAACAT
>JALSSE010000456.1 GCA_026984415.1 Hydrogenothermaceae bacterium
TATTTAAAAGGTTTAATTGTGCTTTAACCTGTTTTTCTTTTGCATCTAACTGTTTTAATTTTGCCTCAACCATTTCTAACTGGGATTTAGCCCCAATCATTTTTGTTTCAATCTCTTCAAATTGTTGTTTTGAAATTGAGTTTTGAAGATACAAGTTTTTGAACCTTTCATAGGTTTTTTTAGCAAATTTATAACCCTGTTCAGCAGCTCTTTTTGCAGCAAGGGCTTCCATTCTTCCTTTTCTTAATTCTTCTAAACCAGCAAGTGCCTGTTTCTTTTGTTGTTGTATGTCGCTATCATCAAGAACTGCAAGAACCTGACCCTTTTTAACTCTATCACCTTCTTTAACATTAATTCTTACTATTTCTGCCATAACCTTTGTAGCAACTTTACCGTTGTCATTAGACATAACCATTCCGTCTGCCTGATATAACTCTGGCAACTTAACAGTAGAAACTTTCATTGTAGGAAGACCAGTTACAGTCTTTTTAGAAACTTTAACTTCTCCCGGTTCTATTTTAGAAGAGAAAAAACCGCCCAACCACAAGATGAACAACAAGATAGGAACAATAAAAAATACTATAAATTTGATTGCTCTTTTCATTATCTAATGCCCTCCAATAACATTCCTGATTGATATTTTAATTCTAAAACTGCCAACTGACAGTTATAATTTGCGTGTAATAAATCAAATTTCACTTTGTCATACATTGTTTGTGTATCAATTAAATCTATCATTGATACTAATTGGTTTTGATAACTATTTTCAGTTATTTTTAAAACTTCTTCAGCGTATTTAACATTTTGTTCTGCTGTTTTAACTTTATCTTTTTGAATTTTCATTTCTTCATATGCTTTGTATACGCTGAACTTTATAAATTCTTCATAACCTTTTTGACCTGTTGAGTACTGTTTGAATTTTTCTTTAGCACCTTTGTATTTATTTACAGTTTGGAAGCCTTTGAAAAGTGTCCAGTTGAACATAAAACCGATGTTATGATAACCTGTTTCTCCCCTTACCCTTCCAAATTTATTGTCATGGGTTTCGTAATTGTAAAACATACCAAGAGTTGGTTTAAAATCACCTTTTGTAAATTTAATCATATCTTTTGCAATAGTAACTCTAATCCTCATGGAGAGAAGGTCTGCTCTATTTTGCATTGCGTAATCTTGAAAGTATTGGACATCTTGATTTACAGTATCACAGACAAGGTTACCTGATACATCAATATCGTTTGGGCTCATATTATCAACGCCCATTGCAAGTAGAAGTCCCCTTTTCGCTATCAAATAATTATTTTCGGCTTCTGTAATTTTACTCTTTACATCTAAAAGAAAAACTTTAGCCCTTAATACATCTGCAAAAACCACAAGACCATTTTCATACATTTGAAGTGCTGTTTTGTAATGTTTTTCAGCTGATTTATAAGCCTGATGTGCTAACCTTATAGCACCTTTTGCAAGCATTGCTCCATAATAAGCTTTTGAAACATCGTAAATAACCTTTTCTTTCTGTCTTGCTACATCTTTAAGGGATGCTTTGTAATCCTTTTTAGCCATTTTTATACCGGTCAGGATTTTACCGCCAGCGTACAATGGCTGTTCTATCTGAATTTTAGTAGAGAAATCGTACGCCCATGGGTATGTAGGTTTGTCATCTATAAGTTCTACACCTTTTTGAAAATCTGGGATTACATCATCTAAGAAATTACCAAAAGGCAAATCTTCAATCCATGTACCAAGTCCCATATTTGGTAAATGGAGAACCATTTTTGCATCTCTTAAATCCATATATTTACCAAAATCAGTCATACTGGTGTTTTTATGAAGAACATCGTAAAAAGCACCCCAACCTGGGTTATTTGTACTGATACTCATCACAGTAAAAGTAATTTTCGGTAGTAGATTACCTTTAGCTGCCTTGTAATCGTACTTTTTAACCTTCATTTCTCTGACTTTAGCTTTAAGTTCGTAGTTTTGTTCCAGTGCCTTATCAATAGCTTCTTGAAGGGATAATTTTAATGTAGAAACTCTTTTGACAACTTGAGGACTCTGTATAGAATTTTTAGCGTACGTTTGGTGACCTATTCTTTCTGGACTTGCTAAGGCAAAGTAAGCCATAGCAAAGGACAACAGGACTGCCCCTACTTTTTTCATATTCCAAACCTCCTATTTTCTCTACAATTATAAAACAATAACCAAACAAAAAACAAATTTTTACTTATAAAATATTAACATATTCTTATATTATAAATCAATATATAATTAATTAAAAAGTTTTTCAAGATTTAAATTTGAAAATTTAACCATTTTTGGTGATTAATAGCAATGATTTAAGCTAATTAAGAGGAGATTTGTAGTATAAAGAAGAATAGATTAACCAAAATACTCTAAAGCCCTCTGAAGTCTGTGCTTAACTTTCTCAATTCCTATAACTTCAATTAAAGTTGCCACATCAACCCCAGAAGTTTCCCCTGTAAGTGCAACTCTTATAGGCATAAAGAGTGCTTTTCCTTTTACTTTAAGCTCTTTTTGTATCTCTTTTGTTATTCGTTTAAAATCTTCTTTTTTTATCTGGTTTAAATCTTTAATCTTTTCATAAAATAACTGAATAACTTTATATCCTGTTTCATTTTTTAAGAATTCAGAACCTTCTTCACTGTAATGAAAATCATCAACAAAAAATGGTTTTGCCCTTTCTTCTATATCCATTAGTGTCTCAATACTATCTCTAATAGCTTCCATAACTTTTTTGTAGTATTCAAAATCAGCTTTATATCCAAAACCTTCAAAAAATGGAATTGCCCTTTTTGTTAAATCATCAATATCTAATATCTCTCTAATGTAAACCCCATTCATCCATTTTAATTTTGTTTTATCAAAAATAGCTGGAGATTTATGAATATCCGCTATATCAAATTTTTCAATAATTTCTTCTTTTGACATTATTTCTTTATCATCTTTAGGATGCCAACCTAACAGAGACATATAATTAAAAAGGGCTTCTGAAATATACCCATCATCTTTAAAAGCCCTTACTGATACTGCTCCATGTCTTTTTGATAGTTTACTTCTGTCTTCACCTAAAATGATTGGCATATGTGCAAATTCTGGAACTTCAAAACCTAAAGCCCTGTATATTAAAATTTGTTTTGGAGTATTTGAAAGGTGGTCTTCTCCCCTTATTACATGGGAGATTTTCATTAAAGCATCATCAATAACAACAACAAAGTTGTAAGTAGGCATTCCATCAGCTCTAACAATTACAAAATCACCAAATTCATCAACATTTATCTCTATATGCCCTTTTATCAAGTCATCAAACATGATTGTTTCGCCATCTGGAACTTTAAATCTAATTGTTGGTTTTATTCCTTTTGCTTCATAATCCATTCTTTCTTCTGGTGTTAAATTTCTACACTTCCCACTGTATCTTGGTGGTCTTCCTTCTGATAATGCCTTTTGCCTTTCAGCTTCCAATTCTTCAGCACTACAATAACAGTAATACGCATCACCAGATTTTAGAAGTTTATCAATGTATTTTGGGTAAATTTCTAATCTTTCAGATTGTCTATAAGGGGCAAACTCTCCACCAACATCTGGCCCTTCATCCCAGTCTAATCCCAACCACTTTAAATCTTCAAAGATGATTTCTTCGTACTCCTTTTTTGACCTTTCTAAATCTGTATCTTCTATTCTTAAAACTAAAGTTCCGTTATTATGTCTTGCAAAAAGGTAATTAAATAAAGCTGTTCTTGCATTTCCCACATGTAAATAGCCTGTTGGACTTGGGGCAAATCTTACTCTAATCAAAATGTTTCCTCCAAATTAGGTGTGAAATTTAGATACTTATGATACTATAAATTAAAATTTTAAAGAAGTTTTATGATAAGAAGTGCTATTCCAACCCCTAAAATGAAAGCAGTTAGAGAAAGGATTATTGTTGTAACTCTCTGTATTTCTTTATCTGAATTTTCTATTATGTATCTGTTTTCTTTTGTAAGATAAACCTTTAGTATCTTTTCATCTAAAAGTCTTTTTATCTCTTTTGTTTCAAGATTAACTTCTGCTATATTTTCCCATTTGTTTTTGTACTCAAAAAACATTGAAATTTTTAATATGTCCCCTTCTAAAATCCCTCTTATTTTATAGAAATCGTAAAAATTTAGCAGTTCGTCAAAGAATTTTTCACCAACAAGCTGTAAAAATGTATTTTTTATTATAGAATCAATTCCTTCACCTATTATCACATGTTTTATTGGTTTTACAGCTTTCATAATCTCATTTTTTTAACGGAACTCCAAATTTTTTTCTTTTTTTATTTACAAATTTCTGTATTTCTTTCCAGCTCCTTGTATTTAAAATATCTTTTTTTGTTGCCCATCCTCTTCTTGCAAGGGAAACGCCAATTTCCATATATTCAAAATTACCTAAATTATGGCTATCCGTACTTATAACTAATGGGACTCCTTCTTCCACACATCTTCTAATCCATATATCATTTAAATCCATTCTCCTCGGCTGTGAATTTATTTCTAATGCTGTTCCTGTCTCTTTTGCTACTTTTATAACCTGTTCCATATCAACAGGATATCCTTCCCTTGAACCTATTATTCTTCCGGTTGGATGTCCTATGACTGTAACATAAGGGTTTTCCATTGCTTTTACTATTCTGTCTGTGTTGTCCCTTGAAAAATGTGTATGAACCGATGCAACAACCCAATCTAACTGGGATAAAGCTTCATCTGATAAATCTAATGTTCCATCTAAAAGGATGTCCACTTCTATTCCTTTTTTTACAAAATCAAGACCTATCATTTTGTTTATAAGCTCTATTTCTTTTATTTCTTCAAGTAGTTTTTGTTCATCTAACCCATGGGCAACTCTAACGGCTTTTGAATGGTCTGTCATTACTATGTATTCGTATTTGTATTTATTTCTTACAAAATCTACAATATCTTTTATTGTGTTTGCCCCATCAGTCCATGTAGAATGGACGTGTAAATCTCCTTTTATATCTTTCCTTTCTACTAATTTTGGAATTTTATGCTTTAAGGCTAACTCTATTTCTCCCCTATCTTCCCTCATCTCTGGAGGAACCCACTGCATTCCAACTGCCTCGTAAACCCCTTCTTCAGTTTCTCCTGCTATTTTTTCATCGGTATCAACTTTATAAACACCATACTCGTTAACTTTAAGTCCTTTTTCTTTGGCTATTTCTCTTAAATGGACATTGTGCTGTTTTGAGCCTGTAAAATACTGAAGTGCAGCCCCCCATTCATCTTTTTTGAAAATCCTTAAATCTACCTGTCTTTCATTACCATCAACCTTAAGAATGATACTTGATTTTTTAGGACCCTTTACGAGGATTTCTTTTATACCATCTAAACTGGTGAAGTAATCCATTATTTTCATTCTGTGTTGGTCTTCAGAAATAACAAGTATATCTATATCACCAATGGTTTCTTTTCTTCTTCTTACACTTCCGACAACTTCTGCATCTTTTACTTCCTTTAATTTTTTAATTTCAGAAAGAAGATAATTTGAAAGCTGAAGTGCATCCCATAAAAGTATTCTTCTTTTTGAGATTTCATACATCTGAAGACCTTTTAGCATATTCTCTACTTTTTTAGGACCAAAACCTTCTAATTGTTCAATTCTTCCATCTTTTAATGCTTTTATCAGTTCTTCTTTTGTGGAAATTCCTAATTCATCGTGGATTTTTTTCAGGGTTTTTGGTCCAAATCCTGGTAAATCAATTAGTTCTATAAAATCTTCTGGAATTTTTTTCTTTAGTTCTTCATATTTTTGAATTTTTCCTGTTTCAACGTATTCTCTAATTTTAGAGGCAATACTTTCTCCAATTCCTCTAATTGTGTAAAGTTTTCCTGTTTCTAAATAATGTCTTACATCGTCAGGGAGTGATTCTATTATGTGTGCAGCCCTCTGGTAAGCCATTGCCCTGTACTGGTCATCTAAAAATTCGTAAATAGCAGCCATTTTTTTGAAAATATCTGCGATTTCTTTGTTGATGTTGTAGTACATTACTTTTCCTCTCAAAGTTTGTTAAATTTAAATTATTACTGAAAGGATACTACTGCAACTTTTATTTATCAATGTTATAAAATAAAGATAAAATCTTTAAAAGGGGTATTTATGTTATGCTTAAAATTCCAGATTACATTAAGAATTTTAAACCGTATAAACCAGGTAAACCTATTGATGAAGTTAAAAGGGAATTAAAACTAAAAGAAGTTGTAAAACTTGCTTCAAATGAAAATCCTTTTGGGTGTTCACTTTTTGTAAAAAAAGCAATTGAAAGGGAAGCAGTCAATATAAATAGATATCCTGACGGTGGAGTTTT
>JALSSE010000457.1 GCA_026984415.1 Hydrogenothermaceae bacterium
CTCTGAAGAAGAACTGTATAAGATACTGAAAAGAACCTCTGTAGTGGCAAGGGCAACCCCAGAAGATAAATACAGGATAGTAAAAGTACTTCAAAAAAATAAAGAAATTGTTGCTGTTACAGGGGATGGTGTAAATGATGTTCCAGCTTTAAAAGTTGCAAATTTAGGAATTGCTATGGGTTCCGGTTCAGAAGCAGCAAAAGAAGTTGCAAAGATGATTATAACTGATAACAATCTGAAAGTTATCATTGACGCTATAAAATATGGTAGAAATATTGCTTTAAACTTAAGAAAAACTATTTATTATTTAATGTCTGCAAGTTTAGGTGAAATAGGACTAATCAGCAGTGCATTTTTAATGAATTTTCCACTTCCATTACATCCAATACAGATACTGTGGATAAATGTTGTTACTGAAGGAGTTCAGGACAAAACGTTTGCGTTTAACAAAGAAGAAAAAAACATTATGAAAGAAAAACCTAAACCACCAGAAAAGGTGTTTTTTGATAAATCCCAAATAGTAAATATACTTTATACTGGGATTTTACTATCAGTTATTAACCTTGCTGTATTTTTATATTTTTTAGAAAAAACTGAACTTAAACATGCAATTGCAATAACTTTTACATCTTTAGTAGTAAATAAATGGTTTGACGGTTTTCAAGCCATTATTGAGCAACCATTTTTCAAAGATTTAAAGAAAAGTTTAACAATAAATCCTTATATGTATTTAGGAGTAGGAATTGGTGTTGCCCTCCAGCTATCAGCCACCTACATATTCCCTGAATGGCTTCATACTATGCCTTTAACAATTTCAGATTGGATAGTTGTAATCTCAACATCTCTTCTATTCTTTTTATTAATTGAAGTAAAAAAATGGGTTAATCTTTTTCAAAAGGAAAAAATTAAATGATTTACTGGATAGAGTTCTTCATACTTGTTGCTGTTATATTTTTTACAGGAAAAAATTTAGTTAAATATGGAGACATATTAGCTGAAAAACTCAACATCGGAAAAAACATAATAGGTTTAATTTTTATTGCTTCAATTACTTCTTTACCTGAATTAATAACAGGGATAAGTGCCGCTTCTTATGTCCAATCTCCAGATTTAGTTGCAGGGGAAATTTTTGGTAGTTGTATGGCAAATATGTTTCTCCTTGCAATTTTAGATGGATTTGTTAGAGACCAGCCACTTACAACAAAAGTTCATTATGGTTTTACTTTAAGTTCTGCATTTGGTATTGTCCTTATATCTATTGCCGGTGCAAGCCTCTTATTAAAAGACATAATTCCATCTATTGGCTGGATAAGTATTTCTTCCTTTGTAATCGTATTTGTTTATATTATTGCACTGAAATTAACCACAGATTACGAAAGAAAACTTATAGCAACTGCAGCAAAAGAAGTTGCAGAAGAACTCAAATATGAAAAGATTAATTTAAAAGAAGTTGTGTTTAAATACATTTTAAACTCATTATTTATAATAATAAGTGCAACATTTCTACCAGATGTTGGCTACAAAATAACAGAGACATTTGGACTAACACAAACATTTTTTGGGAGTTTATTTATTGCAGTAACAACTTCTCTCCCAGAACTTGCAGTTTCAATTGCTGCAGTTAAATTAGACCTTGTTCAAATTGCGGTAGCTAACCTTTTAGGAAGCAACATATTTAATATTTTTATTCTTCCAATAACAGACGTTTTTTATACAAAAGGGTCAATTTACGCAGATATGACAGATTATAATCTTCTTCCTGCTAGTTTCTCAGTATTGATGACTGGAATTGTCATTGCAGGTCTTATATACAAAGCTGAAAGGA
This sequence comes from Hydrogenothermaceae bacterium, assembly GCA_026984415.1. Next base: position 1,826 of record JALSSE010000457.1, read on the forward strand.
AATTTTTCAGACTTGCTTATGAATCTATTGCCTTAATTTTAGTCTACTTCATTGGAATTTATATCATATTTATCAGCCATTAATAGTACAATATAATTTAGATAACAAATGGAGGGCTGAATTGAATATTGAAATAGTAAAAATTTACGGAATTCCTGTTGTTTTATTTGTTGTTATATTCGTAGGACTTATTTTTATTAGAAATATAATTTTTAAAACATTAAAAAAGTGGGCTCAGCTTACAAAATCAAATATTGACGATATTATTATCCAATCTTTAAGAGTACCTTCTATACTCTGGTCTTTTATTATAGCTTTTACAATAGCAGTTGGTTTATTTCCATTACCAGAAAAATTAAACATTTACATCCAAAACATTCTTACATTTATTGTTGTAATATCTGTAACAATTGCCCTTGCAAATATAATCAACAAAGTAATAGAGGTTTATGCAAAAAAGATAGCTCCAGAACTCCCTGTAACTGGAGTTACAAAAGTTATTGTTATAGCCATTGTGTATTCTGTAGGTATTTTAATTGCCCTTGATTCTATCGGAATAAAAATAACTCCTTTACTTACTGCTTTAGGTGTTGGCGGTCTTGCAGTTGGTCTTGCATTAAGGGACACCCTTTCAAACTTATTTTCAGGTATTTACATAGTTTTAGAGAGAAACTTAAAAATTGGAGATTTTGTAGAAACACAGGACGGAATAACTGGAATTGTTGAGGATATCGGTTGGAGAACAACAAAAATTAGAGAACTTGCAAATAACATAATTGTTATACCAAATGAAAAATTAGCACAGACTATTTTGAAAAATTACGAACTCCCTGAAAAAAAACTATCTTTAGTTTTTGATATAGGTGTTTCTTACGATTCAGATATAGAAAAAGTTAAAAAAATAATTATTGAAGAGTGTATGAAATACGCAAAAGAAACAGGAAATATTCTTGAAATAGAACCTTTACTCAGGTTTAAACCTTCCGATTTTTCCCTTGATTTTACAATAATTGTTAAATTACCTGAAATTATGAAAAAATGGCAGGCAAGAAGTGACCTTTATGAAAGATTATTTAAAAGATTTAACCAGGAAGGAATAGAAATCCCTTTCCCTATTAGAACTGTATATTTGAGAAAAGAAGATAATAACGAAGAAATTCCTCCAGAATACGAAACATAAAGAGGTGAAAATGAAAATATTAAAAGCAGAAGAAATGGCTTTTGCCGATGAAAATACAATAAAACTTACAGGCATTCCATCTTTAGTTTTAATGGAAAACGCAGGCAGAACAACTGCTGAAATAATATTAAAAAGATATTCTGATAAAAATAATTTTACAATCATTGCAGGAAGCGGAAATAATGGAGGAGATGGGCTTGTAGTAGCAAGGTATCTCCAGAGATACGGAAAAAATGTAGAAATTTTTATTTTAGCTGATAGCCGTTCAAAACTATCTGCTGATAACCTTAAAAATTTAGAAATAATAGAAATAAATGGTGGAAAGGTTTTTATAGGTGGGGAAGAAAAAATACCAAAGATAAGAAACGGAATAAAAAATTCTGATGTTGTGATAGATGCTATTTTTGGAACTGGATTTAGACCTCCAGTAAAAGGTTATAGAGAAAAAGTTATTGAAATAATTAATAAATACTCAAAGAATACAGTTTCAATTGATATTCCCTCTGGATTGTCGGCAAATACAGGTAAAATAGAAGGAAGTTTTGTAAAATCAAACCTGACAGTAACTTTTGCATATCCAAAATTAGCTCACATTTTATATCCAGCCTCTGAATTCTGTGGGGAAGTTTATGTAATTGATATTTCAATAGATGAAAACTACCTTAAAGAAGTTCATAGATATCTTATCCTTCCAGAAAATCTAAAACTTCCTGAAAGAAAAAAAGACAGCCATAAATACAATTATGGACATGTGCTAATTATTGGAGGTAGTGTTGGAAAAACAGGGGCAGTCATAATGTCCTCAAAATCGGCAAATGTTTCTGGTGCAGGACTTGTAACGGCAGTAATTCCAAAATCATTAGACCCAATTTTAGAACAGAACCTTATTGAAGAAATGACTATTCCAGTTGATGAAAAAAATGGATTATTTGGAAAAAAAGCAAAATTTGAGATTTTAGACATAATAAAAAATGGAAAGTTCACCTCAATTGTAGTAGGTATGGGAATGTCAGTAAACGAACATACAACTGACCTTGTCAATAAACTTTTAAACATAAAAATGCCTTTGGTTATTGATGCTGACGGATTAAATAACCTTGCAATAATTGATAATTTTGAAGAAAAACTGAGAAAAAGAAAATTTCCTACCGTTCTAACACCACACGTTGGAGAAATGTCAAGATTAACAGGAATTCCAACAAAAGAAATAAATGAAAATTTAGAAAAAACTGCAAAAAAGTTTGCCCAAAAAACAGGGTGCTTTGTAGTTCTAAAATCCTCAAGAACTATAATAGCAACGCCAGATGAAAAAGTTTTTTATTCAATAAGAGGAAATGAAGGAATGGCAACAGCAGGAACTGGAGATGTCCTGTCTGGAATTTTAGGTACTCTTATTAATAGATTACCTGTTGAAGAAGCTGTAAAACTTGGAGTGTATCTCCACGGGCTAAGTGGAGATTTAGCTGTTGAAGAAACAGGAAAAGAAAGTTTAAAAGCAACAGATTTAATAAAATACATACCTTTTGCCTACAAAAAACTAAATGCAGAAAAAGAGAAAAAACATTTATCCTTTTATAGAAAAATAATTTAAAAATTATTGTTCCTTTTTAATAATAATTATCAATAGATAAACCAGCATATTTTATGAATTTATTATGAATTTTAACAAGAAATATCCCTTTTAGAACCCTTGTAAAATAAAGATTAAAGAAAAAGTTCATAACCTACGAAAAGGTTCATAACATTGTTGACAAATTAATAAGAAATTATTATACTAATAACTACCTCCCCCTCCCTCCCCCAAATTTAAATGAGACCCTGCAACGGGGTCTCCTTTTTACATTTTGAAAAATTTATTATTCAATGTTATCTTTAATTTAAATTTATCAAAAGGAGTTTCTGATTTATGATTAAATATATCCTATCTGTATTAACTTTATTTTTAATATTTAGTTCATCTTCTTTTTGCAAAGAAAAAAATGGAGGTAAGGTTTTGATAAAAGAAGTTTTAGACAATAAAGTTACAATTATATACAAAGAAACAAAAGGGGAAGGAATTATTGCTGGAAACATATTTTTTAAAGGGGGAAGTATAGAAGACCCTGAAGGAAAAAAAGGATTAACAAACCTTACTTTTAAACTCCTTTTAAAAGGAACAAAAAACTACGACTTCGTATCTTTAAATAAACTTTTTGAAGATAGTGGAGGTTATATAGCAACTTCAGTTACAGAAGAATATGCAAATATTGAATTTGCCCTCAGGACAAAAGACTTGAAAGAAGGACTAAAAAGGGTAAAAGACATAATTTTTAATCCATTATTCCCTGAAGATAAGTTAGAACAGGAAAAAATAAATGTTATTTCACAGATTAAAGCAAAAAAAGAAGAAGGATTTTCTTATGCCTACCAAGACTTGAAAAAAATTATTTACAAGGGGACACCTTACCAGTATTCTGTTTTAGGAGAAATAGAAGACGTTAAATCAATTAACGTAAAAGATTTACAAAAAAGATGGAAAGAGATAACACAGGGTTCAAGGATAATTGTATCAATAGTAGGAGATATGCCTTTTACAAAATCAGAACACCTTATAAAAGAAACATTTGAAGACATTAAAAATAAAGAAAACTATAAATATCCCCACTTTGATTTCCAGTTAAAAGGTGAAATCTGCAAAACTTTAAAAAGAGAAGGTGCCCAGTCAACAATAATCATGGCTTACAATGCACCAACAGCAAAAGAAAAAGAATACTTTCCAATGAAAGTATTAAACGGAATAATAGGAAGTGGTTTTACTTCAAGGCTATTTCAGGAATTAAGAGAAAAAAGAGGTTTAGCTTATGCAGTAGCTTCATTCTTCCCAACAAGGATAAACATGGGAAGATTTTTTGGCTACATAGGAACTGCACCTGAAAAAACAGAAGAAGCAATAAATGGGATGAAAGAAGTTATAGGAAATTACAAAACAGGAATAACAGAAGAAGAATTAAGAACATCAAAAGAAAAAATCATTGGACATTTTCTTTTAGACCATCAAACAAGGGCAAAACAGTCGTGGTATTTAGGATGGTTTGAAACTATAGGGTTAGGGTATGAAATGGATAGTCAGTATACTAAAAAAATACAAAATGTAAAAGAAAAAGATGTAATTTCAGCATGGAAAAAATACATACCAGAAGGTAATGCCTGCGTAGTAGTAAAACCTTAATAATGGATAAAATAAAAAAAATTCTAACACTTGAAAATTTAACATTAATAGGGATTATTTTAGGAATTTTAACTGGAATCTATTTTAAAGAAGTATCCCTTGATTTAAAAATAATTGGAAACGCATTTTTAAACCTATT
>JALSSE010000458.1 GCA_026984415.1 Hydrogenothermaceae bacterium
TAGCGTTGTTTTACTACTTAACACTGTAAAGAAAAATTCTGAAGAAGAGACTTTACTTGTAAAAGAGTTAGAAGTTTTAACCCAAAAAGCTGGAGATTCAAAACAAATTTTAAAATTGATAGAGGATATTGCAAACCAAACTAATTTATTAGCGTTAAATGCGGCAATAGAAGCTGCAAGGGCTGGTGAATATGGAAGAGGATTTGCAGTTGTAGCAGACCAGGTTAGAGATTTAGCAGAAAAATCAAGGGATTACGTTGATAATATCAATAAAACAATTAATGAACTTGTTTCAACGATTGATGTTATTACCCAAAAAATAGAAGGAAATTCCGAAACTATTTTCAATCTTGTTAAATCTGCAGAAGTTGTTGAAAATGATGTTGAGAAAGTATCACAGGTTATGACAGGAACAGTTGAAATTTCCAATAATGCTTCATCAAATATAACAAAAATAGCCACTGAAATAAGAGAAATAATTTCTGAAATTGAAAAAATCAATGAATATTCAAATGAAAATACAAAAAGTATAGAGGAAATAATAATTTCTATGGAAAATTTATATAAACATGTAGAGGATTTAAACTCAATTTTAAAAGAGTACAATGCTTAAGGTGTGTTTCAGGTTGAAACTTTTATTAAAGAAACATATAATATAAGTCTCATTTGTGGAGGGCGTAGCTCAGTTGGTAGAGCACATGGTTGTGGCCCATGAGGTCGCGGGTTCAAGTCCCGTCGTCCTCCCCATTCAAATTGTCTCTATTTTCTTCATTTTTATAATATTTTCTATCCCTTTCATCTACTATAGTATTATTTTTACCCCAGTAAACCATCAATCCTACAATTAGCAATGCACCAATTCCAAAAATTACGATTGTCAAAATCATTTCAAAAGATTCATTCATTTTAATCTCCTACAAATTTTATGAATAAAATTTTATACTAAATTTGAAACATAAAAATTTTAACTTTAAAAGTAAAGTTAATTTAAAGGATTGAAATTGGGATTAAAAGCCTTACTTATATTTGCTTTAATGTGGTCTAAAGAAAAAAAAGAGTTTTTAGATATTACTGAAGAAAGAATTAAAAAAGATTTTGGTAATATTATTACTCAAACAGAAGAATACAACACAAACTATTCAAAATACTATGAAAAAGAAATGGGCAAAAATCTTGTCAAAAAATTTATAGTAATTGATAAAATTATTAATAAAGAAGAATTAGTAAAATTAAAGAAATACTCACAAATGCTTGAAAAAGAATTAAGTATATCCGATAATAGAAGTATAAATATTGACCCTTTATATCTTGATTTAGACCAGGTGGTAGTCGCCACCTCAAAGTATAGAGGGAATAGAATTTATCTTGGAGAGAATGTTTTTGCTGAATTGGAACTGTGGTATCACCATAAATCATTCCAGCCTTTCTTATGGACATACCTTGATTACAAAGATAAAATTGAATTCTTTAATAAAATCAGAAAATTATACAAATCTAAAGTGAGGTAAAAGAGATGAAAAAAATCCTACTTGAAGACCATGAAATTCCAAAACAGTGGTACAACGTTTTACCTGATTTACCTTCACCACTTGAACCACCTTTAGACCCAGAAACAAAAGAACCTATGAACCCAGAAAAACTTATGGCTCTCTTTCCAAAAGCTTTAGTAGAACAGGAAATGTCAACTGAAAGATGGATAGATATTCCACCGGAAGTTTTAGATATATACGCAGTATGGAGACCAACACCTTTAATCAGGGCTGTATTCCTTGAAGAATATTTAGATACCCCTGCAAAAATTTACTATAAATACGAAGGAATAAGTCCAGCAGGAAGTCATAAACCAAATACGGCAGTAGCACAGGCTTACTATAATTCAAAAGAAGGTATTAAAAGATTAACTACAGAAACAGGAGCAGGACAGTGGGGAAGTTCCCTTGCATTTGCAACCCAGTATTTTGGAATAGAAACTGTCGTTTATATGGTAAAAGTGAGTTATGAACAAAAACCTTACAGAAGGATATTAATGGAAACGTGGGGAGCAAAAGTTATCCCAAGTCCAAGTCCTTATACAGAGTCAGGCAAAAAAATATTAGAAGAAGACCCTGACAATCCGGGAAGTTTAGGAATTGCAATAAGTGAAGCAGTAGAAGAGGCTTTAAAAAGAGAAGATACCCATTATTCTTTAGGTAGTGTTTTAAACCATGTACTTCTTCATCAGACTGTTATTGGATTAGAGGCTAAAAAGCAACTTGCAAAAGTTGAATCTTATCCAGATGTTGTAATAGCTTCTTCAGGTGGTGGAAGTAATTTTGGAGGGCTTGCACTTCCATTTATTGCTGATAAATTAGATGGTAGTAAGCCGAATACTAAATTTATAGCAGTTGAGCCTGCATCGTGCCCATCTCTTACAGAAGGTAAATACGAATATGACTTTGGAGACACAATTGGGCTTACTCCTTTAATGAGAATGTACACATTAGGACATGATTTTGTACCTCCTTCAATACATGCAGGAGGATTGAGATACCACGGAATGTCTCCGATAATCTCTAAACTGTACAACGAAGGAATTATTGATGCTGTTGCTGTCCATCAAACTGCAATATTCAAAGCAGCAGTTGATTTTGCAAGGACAGAAGGTATAGTCCCAGCTCCTGAATCTGCCCACTCTGTAAAAGCTGCAATTGATGAGGCTTTAAAGTGTAGAGAAACAGGAGAAGAAAAAGTTATTTTATTTAATTTAAGTGGACATGGATTATTAGACCTTTCTGCCTACCAGCAGTATTTAGAAGGAAAATTAGAGGATTAAAAGAGGTAATTATGAAAGATTTAGTTGAATTAGCAAAAGAAATAAGTAAAGAAAACGGATTTGATTTGTTTTATTACGAACCTACAAATGAAATATGGATTAGTGGGTATATTGGAGAAAAGAAATTTGATATTTTTATTAAACTTGTTGAAGATGAAAAAGTAAAGTTTATTTATGAAGAGCCAGACAATAGAAAAGTGGCTCTTTTTTTAAATGAAGTTGATGCTATGAAGAGACTGAAAAATATAATAGAAGAAGAAAAAGCAGAAGAAAAAGAAAAACAAACAGAAGATGTTTTTGAAAAGTTAACCGGTCTTTTATCTTATGACCAGATGATAGAACAGGAAAAGAAGAAACAGAATAAAAATAAAGAAAAATAACATCACTTGAAATTTTCTATTATCGCCTTATTTTTCATCGGATTTAAAAATAAAAAAATTACTGGAGGATAAATGAAGGTAAATATTGGTATTGTAGGTTTACCAAATGTTGGTAAATCAACTATTTTCAATGCATTAACAGAAACAGCAAAAGCTGACGTTGCAAATTACCCATTCTGTACAATAGAACCAAATGTTGGAATTGTAAATGTTCCAGATGAAAGACTACAAAAATTATCTGAAATATCAAATTCCCAAAAAATCATTCCTACAACGATTGAATTTGTAGACATAGCAGGGCTTGTAAAAGGTGCAAGCAAAGGCGAAGGTTTAGGAAATCAGTTTTTATCAAATATAAGAAATGTTGCCGCAATTGCACACGTTGTCAGATGTTTTGATGATAGTGATGTTGTCCATGTAGAAGGGTCTGTTAATCCTGTAAGAGATGCAGAAATCATAGAAACAGAACTTATTTTATCAGATTTGCAGTCAGTAGAAAAAAGAT
>JALSSE010000459.1 GCA_026984415.1 Hydrogenothermaceae bacterium
AAGGGTCTCCAAAGTTGCTAAAACAGGAAATAAAGAGGCAAAATTAGAGCTATCAGCTTTAGAAAAAGCAAAAGAGATTTTAGAAGACTTAAAACCTTTAAGAAGTAATTTAGAAAACTTTGATGAAGATGAAATAAATATACTAAAACAAACAATCTTTCCTATCACTTTAAAACCTTTAATGTATATTGCAAATATCCCTGAAGATGATTTACCAGAAGGAGAAGGAAATAAATATTTAGAAGCAATTAAAGAAAAAGCGGCTAAAGAAAACGCCCCTGTTGTAGCATTGTCAGGAAAAGTAGAACAGGAAATAATTGAACTACCTGCTGAAGAAAGACAGGAATTTTTAGAAGCACTGGGATTATCTGAACCTGGTTTAAATAAAATGATAAAGGAAGGATACAAATTACTTGATTTAATTACATACTTTACAACGGGTGAAAAAGAAACGAGAGCGTGGACTGTAAAAAAAGGAACAAAAGCTCCTCAAGCAGCTGGGGAAATCCACTCTGATATTGAAAGGGGATTTATAGCTGCTGAAGTAATCCATTACGATGACCTTGTAAAAATAGGCTCTATGCAAAAAGCCAAGGAACAGGGTCAGATAAGGATAGAAGGGAAAGATTACGAAGTTAAAGACGGAGATGTTATTTACTTTAGGTTTAATGTTTAAAAACAAGGTGGAGAATATCCACCTTTTATTTCAATTTTTCTAAAATTTCTTCTACTTTTTCAACTGGAATTAACTCTTTTTTACCACTTTTTCTTTCCTGAAACTCAATATTTCCTTCTTTTAAAGCTTTACCAACAACAATTCTATAAGGAATTCCAATCAAGTCAGCATCTTTAAATTTAGCCCCTGGAGACATGTTCCTGTCATCAAAAAGGACTTCTATTCCCATATCTTTAGCTTTTTGGTAAATTTCTTCAGATTTTTCCATAATTTCTTTATCTTTTGTGTTTAAAGCAAGAATATGGAGTTTAAACGGAGCTATATTATCAGTCCATATTATTCCATTATCATCGTGGTTTTGTTCAACTGCAGCTGCAATTAACCTTGAAACTCCAATCCCATAACAACCCATCACAATTGGTTTTTCTTTTCCATCTTTGTCAACAAAATTTGCTTTTAATGCTTCACTGTACTTTGTTCCTAAAAGGAATATATGTCCTACCTCAAGACCTGTTGTTTCTTTAAGTGGTGATTTACAAACAGGACATGGGTCTCCTTCTGTTGCTGTTCCAAAATCTACAATGTCGGCAGGTTTAAAATCCCTTGGAATGTTTACATTAATATAGTGGTAATCTTTTTCATTAGCTCCAACTACAAAGTTATGTAAATCTTCAATAGATTTATCAGCATAAACAGGTAAATCAATACCTATTGGTCCAACAAATCCTTCTATAAGTCCTAATTTTTCAAGTTCTTCTGATGTTGCTAAATGCATATCAATTGCGTTGAAATAATTTAAAACTTTTGTTTCGTTGATTTCCCTATCTCCTCTAACTAAAACAGCAATAGGTGTTCCATCATCTAATATATAAATCAACGTTTTTACTATCTTGTTTGGTTTTACATTTAAAAACTTAGAGACTTCTTCTACAGATTTTACATCTGGCGTATAAACTTTTTCTAAAGGTTTCTCTTCTTCTGGTGGTAATTTGTCAAGCTCAAATTCGTATTTTGCAGCTTCAACATTTGCTGCATATCCACAGTTTTCACAGTAAACTATATGGGCTTCTCCATTTGGAACCATTACAACAAATTCATGGGAGTATTTACCACCAATTGCACCAACATCTGCTTCAACCATAAGGTAGTTTAATCCTAATTCTTTGAATATTTTGTGGTATGTTTCTTTCATTGTTTCGTAAGATTTAATTGCCATTTCTTCAGAGATATCAAAAGAGTAAGCATCTTTCATAACAAATTCTCTACCTCTTATTAGTCCATATCTTGGTCTTGCTTCATCTCTGAATTTTGTCTGTATCTGGTAGAAATTTAAAGGTAAATCCTTATACGACCTGACTGTTTGCCTTACAAGGTCTGTTATTGTTTCTTCGTGGGTTGGACCAAGGGCAAAATCCCTTTCGTGTCTATCTTTTAGTCTGAATAACTCTTTACCGTAAACATCCCATCTTCCTGTTTCTTTCCATAATTCTGCTGGAGTTAGTATTGGGAGCAGTACTTCTAAAGCTCCAGCTTCATCCATATGTTTTCTTATTATGTTTTCTATCTTTTTTAAAACTTTCAATCCTAAAGGTAAATAGTCATAAATTCCTGCTGCAACTTTTTTTATGTATCCAGCCCTTAATAAATAAATATGGCTTGGAACTTCTGCTTCGGAAGGTGTTTCCTTCATTGTTTGAATAAAGTATTTTGATGCCCTCATATTTTTACACCTCTTTACGTTGATAATATTGAATTATAGCACAGGATATATTCAATAAGCTGTATTACAAATATTGAATATATTAATGTCATTAATTAGAATTTGATTTTATATAAAAATTGTAATATGTTATTTAAATAAACTTTATAAATTTTGGAGGTAGAAATATGAAAAAATT
>JALSSE010000460.1 GCA_026984415.1 Hydrogenothermaceae bacterium
GCTGATAAAATAGCTGCAATCTCAATCATCCACGGAATAGGTCCCCAGAAACGCCTGAAAATCCTATGCCACAGAGGTTCTTCCTTTTCTGGAATTTCATTTTTTCCGTATTTTTTTAATCTTTTTTTTGCTTCTTCAGATGAAAGTCCTTTTTCTTTATCTGTCCCAAGCTCTGTTAATGCTTCTTCTACAGATTTATCTTTAAACTCATCTATCACAGCCATTTATCTGCCCTCCTCTTCTTCCTGTTTTTTTCTTTTCAGGTAATCTGTGATAATAAACCAGCCAGCAAAAAAAGCTCCTCCAATTGCTAAATAACCTAAGTAATAAAAAATACAGAAAAGGATATCTTTTTCACACATTTTCTCCTCCATTATTTTTTAAATTTTTTGTAATCGGTAAATAAAATTTATTGTAGTAATCTTTTAACATCCTTCTTGCGCAAAAAGACGGTGTAACTGATTTGATAGCATCTTTCATCATTTTAATCCACTGGACAGGAATACCTCTCTCATCTTTTTTATAGTATAAAGGTATAACCTGATTTTCTAAAATGGAATACAGTTCATCAGAATCGCTTTTATTTCTATCTTCCTGATTTTCCTTTTCTCCAAAAATCCAACCATTTTTTCCGTTATAACCTTCTATCCACCATCCATCTGCTACAGACAGGTGTATAGTCCCATTTATACTTGCTTTCATTCCGCTTGTTCCACAGGCTTCTAAAGGGGGCATTGGGTTATTTAACCATACATCAACTCCATGAACCATGTGTTTTGCAAGGAATTCATCGTAATCTTCTACGAAAGCTATTCTTCCTCCAAAAGAAGGGTCGTGGGCATACTGGAAAATTTTCTGAAGAATTCTTTTTCCTGGTAAATCAGAAGGGTGTGCTTTTCCTGCAAATATTATTTGAACCGGCCTTTGTTTGTCGTTTATTATTTTCTTTATTCTTTCTAAATCGTAAAAAATTAGGTCAGGTCTTTTGTATTCTGTAAATCTCCTTGCAAAACCAATAGTAAGGACATCAGGGTCTAATAAAATTCCTTCAGCTATTGCAACAGAAGGGTCAACTCTATCTTTAATCCATCTATTCCTGACAATCTCTCTTATGTAATTGAAAAGTCTTATTTTATTGGCTTTTTTTATTTTCCAAATTTCTTTATCTGGTATTTTATCAATCACTTCCCAGATTCTTTTATCATCTTGAATGTCAATCCAATCTTCACCTAAAAAAGTGTTATACAGTTTTTGGTTTTCTTCCTGAACCCACGTTGGAACATGAACTCCATTTGTTACATAATCAATAGGAACCTGTTCTTCAGGTAAATCTTTCCAGAGGGAATGCCATATTTTTTTAGTAATTTCCTGGTGTCTTCTACTTACTGCGTTTCTGTATTGGCACATTCTTAATGCAAATACAGTCATATTAAATCCAGAAGATGGGTCATCTGGGTTTGACCCAAGTCCTAAAAATTCTTCCCTTGTCATATTTAATTTTTCCCAGTATGAAGAAAAATACTGCTCCATTAAATTAAAAGGAAAAATATCGGTTGCTGCCTGAAGTGGTGTATGGGTTGTAAAAATTGATGTTTCACTGACTTCTTTTATTGCCTGTTCTTTTGGAATTCCAGACTCTATTTTTGCCCTTATCCTTTCTAATATTGCAAATGCAGGATGACCTTCATTTAAATGTAAAATTGAGTATTTTATTCCCATTTTTTCTAAAACACAGTATCCACCAATCCCCAAAACTATCTCCTGCCTTAGTCTCTGATTTATGTCTGTTATATACAGATGGGAAGAAATTTTCCTATCCCACGGGTCATTTTGTTCTATGTCAGTATCTAACAGGTAAAGGGGAATTTTTCCTACATTTACTTTCCATACAGCGACGTAAATCTTTGGATTAATAAATGGAACTTCTACAATAAGATGTTGTCCATTTTCATCTAAAATTCTTTCTATTGGAGCTTCGTCTCTGTTTAAATCTTCGTTTGCATCTTCCTGCCATCCATCAGGTCTTATTTTTTGTCTTACATACCCTTCTGGGTACATAAAACCTACTCCAATCATATTTAATCCCATATCACTGCTTTCTTTTAAAATATCTCCAGCTAAAAACCCCAACCCACCTGCATAAATTGGTATTGAGTTGTGAAGTCCATACTCTGCACAGAAATATGCAACAGGAAGATGTTCGTCATTAAGTATAGATTTTGAATTCATGTAGTCTTCATATAATGCGTAAACATAATCAAACTGTTCTAAAAACTTCTCATCCTGACTTAAATTTTGAAGTTCTTCTGGTGATAAACTGTTAAGAAGTTTAATTGGATTGTGTTTTGTCTCTTTCCATATAAAAGGATTAATAGATTTAAATAGTTCCCGCGCCTGTGGCTTCCAAGTCCACCATAAATTTAAAGCTATATCAGAAAGTCCTTTAATTCTATCTGGTAATACAGGAATAGCTATATTTGTTGTTGATGGGTCTACCATAATTTGAACCCCCAATAAGTTATATATTTATAATTATAACTCTTTTTTAATTTTTTCTTTTACAGTTTCTACTATTTCATCATAGGACAAATTTTCAGGATAAACAGGTTTAAGGTATTTTATTTCTATTTTTTTAGGCTTCGGAAATTTAGAGCCAATAGGATAAGCTTCAAATGCACCTTTTATTACTGTTGGAACAACAGGAATATTTAACTCTTTTGAAAGGATAGCAAAGGATTTTTTAAATGGTAGAAGTGAACCGTCCCTTGTCCTTGCCCCTTCAGGAAAAATTACGACATTTTTCCCTTCTTTTAAAAGTGCAGATGTTTTTTGAAGAGAACCTTTTAAATCTCTGTTTATGTTTACAATTAAAATATGGAAATTTTTTGCAATGAATTTTCTTAATGGGCTGTTAAAGTGGGTTTCTTCTGCAAGAAAGTATGTATTTTTTAATATTCTATCAGGCATTGAAGCAACAATTAAAAAACCATCTAAAAAGCTCTGGTGATTTGGAGTAATAATTGAAGGACTATCTGGTATATTTTCAATTCCTTTTACTTTATACCTGAAATAAATTTTAAAAATAAGCTGTATTATTTTTTTTAATACAAGAATAGGAAAAGAAACTTCTGGAATTTCTAATTTTACATTTTCTTTTAAAACTGTATGCCAGTCTATTTCTTCAACCTGTATTTTTGTTTTCCTTTCCTGAATAAATTTTGAAATTTCTTCAACTGTTTGGTGTTTAACTAAATCCTCATCTGATATTTTTACCCCAAATGTCCTTTCTACAAAAACCTGAAATTCAACCTTCTCAAGTGAATCTAAACCTAAATCAATTTCAAGGTGGTCTGTTGGAAGAACTGTTTTTTTAGTAACTTTTTGAAGATATTCTTTAATTATTCTGTATTCTTCAAATTCTGGTTCTTTAATTTCTATTGATTTTTTTTGTTCTATTTCCTCTAAAAATTCAGGTAATAAAAATCTTCTAATTTTACCTAATCTTGTCTTCGGAAGTTCACGGTTTACAATCTTCAACCCAGAAATTCTTTTGTAAGGTGGTACTTGCTGGTTAAGTTTATCAATTACTTTCCACTTTATTGTTTCTTCTATATTTACAATGTTTTTTCTTTTTAAATTATCAAAATCTGGATAAATAATAGCTACGAGCTGTCCATTGTCCATCATTACTGCTACTTCTTTTACTAAATCAGACATTTTTAATATTTTATTTTCCAACTCTTCTGGATTTATATTTTTCCCATTTGGTAAAACAATTATTTCTTTTTTTCTTCCAGTTATAAAAAGAAAGCCATCTTCGTCTATTTCACCTAAATCACCTGTGTAAAACCAACCGTCTTTCAAAACTTCTGCAGTTGCTTCTGGTTTGTTGTAATACCCTTTCATAACATTTCTGCCTTTTACAACAATCTCACCATCAACTATCTTTACCTGAACCCCTTCAAGTGGTAGTCCTGCTGAACCTAATTTGAGATTTTCAGGTCTGTTAAAAGAAACTATTGGTGATGTCTCTGTTAGCCCATAACCTTCCAAAACTGTAAATCCAAGGGTAGTTAAATCAGAGGCAATTTCAGGGTCTAATTTTGCTCCACCAGTTACAAAATATTTAATATTTCCTCCAAATGCCTCATGGACTTTTTTAAATATTTTTTTATTTAAATTCTGATTATTAATTAACTTTGCTAACCTAAAAAGGATTTTTGCTATTTTGTTAGAGTTTATCTTATCCATAATGTTTCTGTGGAAAAGGTTATAAAGGCGAGGGACACCGATAAGAATAGTAATTTTATCCTTTTTCATTGTATTTAAAATAGCTTCTGAAGAAAGTTCAGTAATAAAAGAGATTGTAGCCCCAAGGTGAATTGCTGTAAGCATTGAAACAGTAAGAGGATAAGAATGGTGGTAAGGAAGAATAGCTATTGTTTTGTCTTCTTTTGTTGCAATGTCTGCCTTTTCTAATCCTTCTATATTAGAAAAAAGGTTATCATAGGTCAGCATTACCCCTTTTGGATTTCCTGTTGTCCCTGAAGTATAAATAATTACAGCCACTTCATCTTTTTTTATTTCTTTATCTTTAATTTCTTTTTCTTTAAAATTTATTTTTTCAAAAACAATTACTTCTGGTGAGTAATCTAATTTTGAAATTGCTTCATCTAAAACTTCTCTGTTTCTCTCTGAGCAAAAAACAACTTCAGGTTTACAGTCATTTAGTATGTAAGCAACTTCATCTGGAGTTGACATAAAATCAATAGGAACAGCAACTCCCTGAACCTGCCAGATTGAAAAAAATGAGTAAATCCATTCTGGTCTGTTTTCAGAGAATATTGCTACCCTATCCCCTTTCCTTATATTAAGGGTAAAAGCGTAATTTTTTATATTCTCAATAAGTTCTGAATAGGATATTTCTTTATCACCGATTTTCAGTGCAGTTTTATTAAAATCCTTTACGAACAATTATTCAACCTCTGACATCAGTTCTTTTGCAAATTTTATACTTTTTTCGTTAACCATTCCACTTAACATTCTTGCTATTTCTTTTTCTTTTTCTGTCCCGTGGATTTCAGAAACTTTTGCAACTGTTTTCCCTTCTTTAAATTCTTTTTCTATATAAAAATGTTTATCAGCTAAAACTGCAACCTGAGGTAGATGGGTTATCAAAATAACCTGAAAATAGTTAGATAGTTCTTTTAATTTTTTTGCCATTTTTAATGCAGTTTTTCCGCCAATTCCTGTATCAATTTCATCAAAAATCATACTTTCAACTGAATTTTTTGAAACAAGTTTAACAGCCAAAGAAATTCTTGATATTTCTCCTCCTGAAGCTGTTTCATTTATTGGAGTTGGCTCAAAGCCTTTATTTCCAGAGAATAGGAATTGAACTTTATTTTTTCCGAATCTGTCAATGGATTTTTCTTTTATTTCAGTTTTAAAAATACTGTCTTTTAGTGCAAGCTCTTCTAAATGTTTTTGAACGTTCCTGTCAAATATTTTTGATTTCTGTTTTCTTATTTCTGAAATTTTTTCTGCAAGCTGATTTACTTCAACTTCAAGTTCTTTTTTCTCTTTTTCAATTTCTGGAAGCATAAACTCCATATTTTTTAAGTAATCAATCCTTTCTCTAAACTCTTTTTCTAATTCAAGCAATTTTTCAAAATCTACATTGTATTTTCTCTCTAATCTGTTTATGCTGTTTAACCTTTCTTCAATCTGATTGTACTTTTCAATATCAAAATCTGTGTCAAGGTTGTTTAAAGAGTAAGAAACATTTTCAACTATTGCTTTTGCCTCTTCCAATTCATTTAGTAGATTTTTAATTTCAGGGCTGATTTCTGAAATCTTATCTAAATTTTTTATCACAATTCCTAAATTATCAAGTGTGCTGTTTTCACTTTCATTTAATAAAATCAAACTTTCAGATACTATCTGTTTTACAGACTGGATGTTTGAAAGGTAATTGTACTCCTGTTCTAAAATCTCCTTTTCATTTTCCTGTAAATTCAGTTCTTCAAGTTCTTCTAACTGATATTGGAGTATATCTAACTCCCTCAATCTGTTTGATTGTTCTTCTTTCAGTTCTTTTTCTTTTTTCTCTATCTCTTTTAATTTAAAAAATTTTTCCTGAAATTCTGACAGAATATTTTGTAAATTTGAAAATGTATCAATTATTTCCCTGTGG
>JALSSE010000461.1 GCA_026984415.1 Hydrogenothermaceae bacterium
TTGAGTAATAAAAAACAAAGAGGAAAGTGTAATGCCAAGAGAGATAATAACTTTAGCTTGTACAGAATGTAAAAGAAAGAATTACACAACTACAAAAAATAAAAGAAAACATCCAGACAGGATGGAATTAAGAAAGTACTGTAGATTTTGTAGAAAACACACAATACATAGAGAATTAAGATAAATAAAAAGGGGCAGTAGCTCAATTTGGCAGAGCAGCGGACTCCAAATCCGCAGGTTGAGGGTTCAAGTCCTTCCTGCCCCGCTTAACTGAAGAGGAAATTAATGTCTATTAAAGAAATAATTAAATTCTTTAAAGAAGTATATGAAGAACTAAAAAAAGTTACGTGGCCGACAACCACACTGGTAAAAAATGCAACTATTGCAGTGATAATTTTTACTTTAGTTGTATCAATTTATTTATGGTTACTTGATATTGGTTTTTCAAGGTTAGTTGCCTTTATAATGGAGAGGTAAAGTTATGTCAGAAGAAAAAAATAAAAATAATGAAAATAAAGAATTAGTTGAAGAAGAAAAAGAAGAAATTAAAGAAGAGTCTGAAGAAGAAAATGAAAAAAAGTGGTACGCGCTGTATACCCAGTCAAATTTAGAAGTCAGGGCTAAAGAAAATTTATTAAAAATGCTGGAAATGCACGGTTTAAAAGACCTTGTAGATGAAGTTATTGTTCCAGCAGAAGAAAAAGTAGTTATAAAAGCTTTAGGAAAAGAAAAATACAAACTTTCAATAAAAGGAAATGATAGGGAAATAAAAGTTACAGGAAAAAAAGGGGTAACTGTATTTAAAATTGAAGATGGAAAAGTTAGAGTTGTTGAAAGTGTTGAAGGAGATGAAGCCTGTGTACAACACAGCCCAATCTCAAAACCAGGCCAGAAGATCCAGTGTAAAGAAAATAAAACAGAAGCAAGAATAGTTTTAGAAAACAAAATATTTCCTGGTTATTTATTAATAAAGGCAAAGCTTACAGATGATTTAATAGATTTGATAAACAAAACACCTTTCATTATTGGATTTGTTAGCTCTGGTGGAAAACCAGTTCCTTTAGAAGAAAAAGAGATTAAGAGGGTATTAAATCAAATCCAAAAAGGTGCCCCAAGGGTTAAAGGTCTCTTATTCCAGAAAGGAGATAAGGTCAGGGTTATAGAAGGTCCATTTATGAACTTTACAGGTGTGGTAGAAGAAGTAATCCCTGAAAAAGAAAAATTAATTGTTCAAATAACAATATTTGGAAGATTGACACCGGTTGAACTTGAGTTCTCCCAGGTGGAAAAGATATAAACTCAAGGAGGTGTAACTTTTATGGCTAAAAAAGTTGCAGGAAAAATTGAGCTGATGATACCAGCTCAGCAAGCATCACCATCGCCGCCAGTTGGTCCTGCATTAGGTCAACACGGTGTAAACATTATGGAATTTGTTAAAAGTTTCAATGCAGCAACAGCTGAAATGAAACCGGGTACTATTGTACCTGTTGTTATTACAGTTTATGCAGATAGGTCTTTTACTTTTATCCTTAAAACTCCTCCTGCATCTTACTTATTAAAAGAGGCAGCAGGAATCAAGAAAGGAGCTTCAGACCCAAAGAGAGAGAAAGTAGGAAAAGTTACACTCCAGCAAGTAAAAGAAATAGCTGAGATGAAAATAAAAGATTTTAATACAGAAGATATTGATGCAGCTATTAGAACAATTGCTGGAACAGCAAGAAGTATGGGAATAGAAGTAGAAGGATTAAAGGAGTAGTGCCATGGCAAAAAGAGGAAAAAAATATTTAGAAGCTTTAAAACTTGTTGATAAAGATAAATTATACTCTCTCGAAGAAGCAGTAAAGACCTTAAAGGAAATAGCAAGTGTTGCAAAAAGAAACTTTGACGAAACAGTAGAACTAATATTTAGGCTTGGAGTTGACCCTAAATATGCAGACCAGATGGTTAGAGGCTCTGTTGTCTTACCCCATGGATTAGGTAAAGAACTAAAAGTACTCGTAATCACTCAAGGTGAAAAGGTTAAAGAAGCTGAAGAGGCTGGCGCTGATTTTGTTGGTGGGGAAGACCTTATTGAAAAAATTCTAAAAGAAGGTTGGGTTGATTATGACGTTGTAATTGCCTCACCAGATATGATGCCTAAAGTAGCAAAATTAGGTAGGATTTTAGGACCCCGTGGTTTAATGCCAAACCCTAAAGTTGGAACGGTTACAAATGATATAAAAAAGGCTGTTACAGAAGCTAAAAAAGGTAGAGTTGAATTTAAAGTAGATAAAACAGGAAATTTACACGTTCCTATTGGAAAAATTTCATTTGATGAAAATAAACTCATTGATAACGCATTAGAAGTTTTTGCCACAGTTCAAAGATTGAGACCAACTGGTCTAAAAGGACAGTACATAAAAGGAGCTGTTTTAAAAACAACAATGAGTCCATCTGTTAAACTTGATGTAAACTCTATACTAAAATCTTTAGAAGCTAAAGCAGCTTAATGTCGGAGGATAAAGATATGCCAACAACAGAAGTAAGAAAAGCAATACTGAAAAAACAGGAAATCGTTAACGAACTAAAAGATAAAATAGAAAAGGCAAAACTAATAGTTGTTTTCGATTTTACTGGAATAGATGCCAATGGAATGGCAGATTTTAGAAAACAAATAAGAAAGAAAGACGCAGAAATAAAAGTTGTAAAAAATACTATTCTTTACAGGGCTTGCAATGGAACAGAACTTTATGATAAAATAGATATTTTCAAAGGGCCATCTGCTGTTATTTTGGCATATGAGGATATAGTTGCTGCAGCAAAATCTTTAAAAGAATTTTTAAAAGAAAATGAAAGTGCAAAGGTAAAGGCAGGATTAGTAGAAGGGGCTTATGCAACACCAGAGAAAATTGATGAACTTGCTTCTCTTCCAAGCAGAGAAGAGCTTATCGCTCAACTTCTTGCTACTATGCAGGCTCCAATCACAAACTTTGTACGTGTACTTAGTGCAGTACCTCAAAAGACAGTAATGGTACTGAATGCAATTAAAGAAGAAAAAGAAAAACAAGGTTAATAACTAAAATTTAAATTTAAAATAACAGGAGGTTGTTATAACATGGCAACAATTTCAAAGGAAGACATTAAAGAAGCAATCAAAAACATGACAGTTTTAGAGCTTGCAGAGCTCGTTAAAGAATTAGAAGAAGAGTTTGGTGTTTCTGCTGCTGCGATGGTAGCTGCTGCTCCAGCTGCTGGCGGTGCTGCTGGTGGTGGTGAAGCTGCTGCAGAAAAAACTGAGTTTGATGTAATCTTACAAAGCCCAGGAGACAAGAAAATAAATGTAATTAAAGTAGTTAGAGAAATAACTGGTCTTGGATTAAAAGAAGCTAAAGAATTAGTTGATTCTGCTCCTAAAGCTGTAAAAGAAGGAGTTTCAAAAGAAGAAGCAGAACAAATAAAAGCTAAATTAGAAGAGGCTGGTGCTACTGTCGAAGTTAAGTAATTCTAACTTTTTAAATAACTATTTCTATTAGAATATAGAGGCAGGCCATAAGCGGATTGGTCTGCCTTTATTTATTTAATAACAAAATAAAATAAAATTTCAAAACAATAAACAATAAGGTGGTGTCCACATGAGAAAAATAAAGTCAACTACACATAATCCTTTCAGAAAAAATCTTTCTAAAAGAAAGGAAGTTTTGTCACCTCCTGACTTACTCAACGTTCAGAAAAAATCTTTTGAAGACTTTATACAGTTTGATAAAAATCCTTACGAAAGGGAAGATAAAGGTTTAGAAAGTATATTTAGAAGTTCTTTTCCTTTTAAAGACCCAAACAATCAGCTTGAAATTAGATATATTGCCTATGAAATAGGAGATTGGGAGTGTGGGAAATGCAGAAAACCTCTTCCTGAGGATTATGTAGGTGGTGCAGGTGTTGAATGTCCACATTGCGGTGGAGTTCTGATTTATAAAGAAAAATATACTACAGAAGAGGCGAAGTATAAAGGATTAACATACAGTGCTCCATTAAGGGTTTTATTGGAATTAGTTGTGAATGAAGTTCAACCTGACGGGAAAGTTATTCCAAAAACCATAAAAAAACAAAAAGTTTACTTTGGAGAAGTTCCACTATTAACCGAATTTGCTTATTTCATAATTAATGGAAGTGAAAGGGTTATTGTTAGTCAGCTAATAAGGTCTTCAGGTATTTTCTATGAAGCAAAAGAAGATAAAACAAAAGATATTTTAACAAGGGTTATCTACAAAGGAAGTATAATTCCTGAAAAAGGTTCCAGATTAGAAGTTGAATACGCAACAAATGTTGAGATTTTCCATGCAAAAATAGATAGAAGAAAAATTAATGGAACAACTATACTTAGAGCATTTGGGCATGACACAGCCTATAAGATTTTAAAAACTTTTTATGGTGAAGTAGAAAGATACATAGTTAAAGATACTGAATTGTTTAATGAAAAAGATGGTACAGAAGTTCCTCTGGAGTCTTTGTTAAATAAAGAAGTATTTATTACCTACCTTGTTAAAGAAACAGACGATAAGGGGAAAGAGATAACTGTTAGACATGAGCATCATGTTGAATCGGAAAAATTAGATAAGTATCTTGCTGACGATAGATTAGAAATTGAAGAAGTTATAGCAATAGACCCACTTGTATTCAGAAAATCTCCTTACGGAAATATCTTAATTGAAAGTTTAAAGAAAGACCCTGTTCAGATTAACTCACAATTTACTTTTAAAGATGCGGCAAGGGTTGATATTTACAGAAAAATGAGACCTACAGATACTGCTGTTATGGACCCTAAGGCTTTCTTAAAAAGGGCTAATGAACTTTTTAAAACTATGTTCTACGATGCTCAAAGATACGACCTTTCAAAAGTAGGAAGGGTTAAACTGAATGCAAAAGTACATGAAATTCCATCTGTTTTAAAACCTCTTGATTTAGATTACAGAGTTGAAAAAGTTAATGTTGATTTCTTATTTGAAACTTATCCACCTTTAATTCTAAACGAAGATGTTGCTGATGCAAAAACTGGTGAGATAATAGAGGCTGGAACCCAAATTACTGAAGAGGTACAGGAAAAACTTAAAAAATTCAAAGGTATAAAAGAAGTAGAAGTAAAAATTTACACTTTATTTGAAAAATATCCTCCACTGGCACTATCTGAAGATGTTAAAGTTGGCAGTGAAACACTGAAAGCAGGTACAAAAATTGATGGAACTGTATTGGAAAAATTAAGTAAAAAGAAATTTAAAGAGATAAAAGTTGAGGAATATTTGGATGAAGAAGCGAGATTTATACTTCTTCCTGACGTTGTTTCAATAATCAAATACTTACTTGAGCTTAGATTAGGTAAAAAACAGGTTGATGATATAGCCCACCTTGGAAACAGAAGGGTTAGACCTGTTGGTGAACTTTTAGAAAACCAGACAAGGGTTGGTATTGTTCGTATGAACAAAGCATTTAGAGATAGGGTTGCGACTATTGATATAGAAGACCCTAATCTAAAACCACACAGTTTAATTAATCCAAGGTACGTTACAGGTTCAATATTAGAATTTCTTAAAGGTGGACAGTTATCGCAATTTATGGATCAGGCAAATCCACTTGCTGAATTAACCCATAAAAGAAGGCTGTCAGCTTTAGGTCCTGGTGGTCTAACAAGGGACAGTGCTAAGTTTGAAATAAGAGACGTTCACCCATCCCATTACGGAAGGGTTTGTCCAATAGAAACACCAGAAGGTCAGAACATTGGTTTAATTTCATCAATGACTGTTTACAGTACCATTAACGATTTTGGGTTTTTAGTTACACCTTATAGAAAAGTTAAAGATGGTGTTGTTACAGATGAGATAGAGTATTTAGCTGCATACGATGAAGAAAAATACATAATAGCCCAGGCTAATGCTCCTATTGATGAAAATGGTAAGTTTATAAATGACAGGGTTTTGGCAAGGGCAAAAGAAGATATCAGACTTGTTGACCCTAAAGAAGTAGACTTTATGGATGTATCCCCAAAACAGGTTGTTTCAGTATCTGCATCATTAATACCATTCTTAGAACATGACGATGCTAACAGGGCTTTAATGGGTTCTAACATGCAGAGACAGGCAGTTCCACTTTTAAAAACAGAATATCCACTTGTTGGAACAGGAATGGAAAAAGTAGTTGCAGATAATAGT
>JALSSE010000462.1 GCA_026984415.1 Hydrogenothermaceae bacterium
GTTGTAATGCAGGGTATACTCCAATCTGATGAAGAGGTTATAAAATTCTTTGTAAATCAAATAACAGGAAGACAGGATTTTTCTGCAAAGCTTGTTTTTCAGGAAATAAATCCACTTACAAAACTACCAACCTATTATTACAAGATAGAATCACCAAACTTACTTGGAGAAGTATTAATCAACAAAGCAGAAGCTGTCATGGAATACTCAAGAGGTGGTTCTTATAGCTTATTTTTTTCATGTGTTTGGGGTCAAAACCTAAATAAAGCCTATGGAACATTAATAAGTTTAGAAATGAACCCTGAATGGTTTTCAAAAAATTTAAAAATTACAATAGAAGAAGCAAAAAAAGAGATAGAGCACCAAAAATGGATGTGGAACGAATTTAGAAAAACAACAGACTACATAAACAAATTACACAATCAGGAAATCAAAGAAGAACAGATTTATCAGGAAGAAATGGCAAGGGCAATGACAAATATTTTGTCTGATTACACCTATGCAAGAGACCCTGAAACAGGGGAAGTTTTCCATTTGAAAGACGAATTTGACCAGTACTGGAGAACAGAAGAAGGTGAAATCTTTGGGGTCAGTGGAAACATAGATGAAAGGGCTCTTGAGGCTGAAGGTTTTAAAAAATTACAGATAAGATTAGAAGGCTTTGGACAATGGTAGAAAGAACCGAATTTTAAATAATTTGTTAAAATAGTTAAAAAAAGAGGGGATATTTTATTGATTGAAACACTTGCTATAATTGTAGTAATTATTCTGCTTTCACGGCTTATTGAAGAAATAACAACAATTCCAATAAATTTACCTTTAATTGCTTTATCGTACATAGTATCTTCATCAATTCCCGGTTTTTTCCATGTATCCCCAGAAATGTTTGATGAAATTTTGATAATGCTTTTACCAGTCATACTGTTTCCAGATGTAATAAATCTATCAATAAAGGAAGTAAAAGAAAACTTTTTACCT
This sequence comes from Hydrogenothermaceae bacterium, assembly GCA_026984415.1. The sequence continues at coordinate 979 of JALSSE010000462.1, forward strand.
ATTTTTTATCTGGCTTTTATAGGCGTTGCAATTTCTTTAGCAATTGCTGTGTGGATAGCCCCTTATTTTTTAGATTTAGATATTCCCCTTGGGGCATGGGCGTGTTTATTTGCACCTCTTATGGCAACAGATGCAATCACTGTAACAAGTATGGCAGGAAAATTTAATCTTCCAGAAAGATTAAAAGTTGTTGCTGAAGGAGAAAGTTTATTCAACGATGCAACTGCATTGATTTTATTCTTTTTCGTAGCACTGCCTTTGCTTAAAGAAGGACATATAAAAACTTTAGAAGTTTCCTTTACACTATTTGAAGTTTTCGTTTTTTCAACCTTAATAGGTATTACTGTTTCTCTGATTGGTTTTGCTTTTATGAAATTTTTAAGAGACCCAATAGAGCAGTTTTTCATTGCTTATCTTGTTGCAATTTCTGCCTTTATTATTGCAGAACATTTCCACCTTTCAGGAATTTTTGCAATTTTAATCTCTTTAATGCTGTTCAGAGTTCTGATTGATAAAGAAGTTAAAAGAGGAATGATAATTAATTATGAATTGGAGGCAGAACTTAAAAGGATTAGAAAAGAAAGTACCGGCGGAAACATACTGAAAAGGGTTATTGATGAGATTAAAAATTTTGTTATAACATCGCCTGCCCTTTCAAACATATCCTTTAGAACTTACAGGAAAGAAGCTGTATATGTTGGACTGTTTGCAAATGCAGTTTTGTTTATTTTAATGGCTGAACTTATTAATCTAAAAGAACTTCTCCACTACTGGAAGGAAATATTAATAGTTTTTGCACTTTCTACTGTTTTAAGATTTTTACTTGTATCAGGACTGATTTTCATAAAGAAATATCCACTAAGATGGGTTAATGCGATTACTTTTGCAGGAATGAAAGGTGGTTTGACTCTTATTATGATACATTCTATCCCAGAAGAGTACCCATTTAAAGAAATGTTGGTAACAATTGTTCTTGGGGTAGTTATGCTTTCTATATTTGTTTATACATTTATACTTCTTTTCTACCTTGCAAAAAATAGAAGAAAATTTGAGTTTGATATGCTTTTAGAACAAACCTGTGTTCCTGAAACAGTTTTAGAAAAAGAACTTGAAGAAATTATAGAAAAAGACCCAATAACAGGAATTTACAATATTGTTAAATTTAAAGAGCTTCTAAATAATGAAATAAGAAGGGCAGCTATTTATAAAACACCCCTCACACTAATACTTATTGAATTTACAAATTACGAAGAAATCAAAAACAAATTAGGAACTGAAAGAATTAATCAGCTTTTACAGGGATTGAGACAAATGGTTGTGTCTGACATTACAGTGGTTGACATAATGGGTAGAATAGCCGAAAATCAGGCTGCAATCATTTCTATAAACAAAACAATAGAAGATGATTTAAAATTGATAGAAAGAATACAGAAGGATTTAATTAAATTTACAGAAGAAATACAAACAGAAATAAAACTGTGTTTTGCCATAGCTTCCTATGTTGAAGGGGACACTTCAGATATGCTTTTAGAAAAGGCAGAAGAAGCTTTACACAGGGCAAAAAATAGGGATTGTAAAATCATAGGAATAGCAATATAAACAGGGGAATTAAAATGGATTACTCAACATTAGCCCAGTTTTATCAAAAAATAGAACAAACAACAAGCAGAATTGAAATGACAAATGCTCTTGTTGAGCTTTTCAAAAATACTCCAAAAGAACTGATAGACGATATTGTTTATCTTTCAATTGGAAAAGTAGCACCAGAATACACAGGACTTGATTATAACTTCAGCACAAAAAGTGCAATAAAAGCTTTAGCCACAGTTTTAAAAATGGACGAACATGAAATAGAAAAAGTTGTTATAGAAACAGGAGATTTAGGAGAAGCAGGAAAAAAACTTTATGAACAAAAAGAAATAAAACCTGAAAAAAAACTTACAGTTGAGGAAGTCTATAAAACATTAAGAAAAATAGCAGAAACTACAGGATACGGCTCAACAAAGAAAAAATTAGATTTATTCATATCCCTAATATCAAATGCCTCTCCATTAGAAGTTAAATATCTACTCAGAACAATAACAGAAAGGTTAAGGCTTGGAATTGGTGATAATACAATAATGGATGCCCTTGCAATTGCTTTTACAGGGAAAAAAGAAAACAGAGAAATAATAGAAAGGGCTTACAACCTTACATCAGATTTAGGATATGTTGCAAAAATACTTGCAGAAAAAGGAATTGAAGAAGTAAAAAACATAAAGATACAGATTGGAAGACCTATAAGACCGATGCTTGCTGAAAGGCTATCTATTCCAGAGTTTATTTTAAAAAAATTAGGTGGGAAAGCAGGAGCAGAGTACAAATACGATGGTGAAAGGATACAGGTTCACAGGAAAGGAGAAGAATTTCACCTGTTTTCAAGGAGACTTGAAAATATAACCCACCAGTTTCCAGATTTAATAGAATTTATGAAAGAAGCAATACCAGAAGAATGTATTTTAGAGCTTGAATGTGTTGTGATTGACCCAAACTCTGGGGCTATTAGACCATTTCAGGACTTAATGAATAGAAGGGTAAAGTACGTTACGAGATTTCATATAATGATGTATCCAGTGGCAGGTTTTATATTTGATATTATGTATCTGAAAGGAAAAGATTTAACATTAAAACCTTACCCAGAAAGAAGAAAAATTTTAGAAAAAGAGATAAAAATAACAGAAAGGATAAATCTTGCAACAAGAAAAATAGTTGATAACACAGAAGATTTAGAAGCTTTCTTCCACGAAGCAATAGAAAATGGCTGTGAAGGTTTAGTCTGCAAATCCCTTGCTAAAGATTCTATATATCAGGCTGGGAAAAGGGGGTTTTTGTGGATTAAATACAAAAGGGATTATACTTCCCATCTTTCAGATACCCTTGATTTGGTAGTTGTTGGGGCATTTTACGGAAAAGGACAGAGGGCAGGTTATTTTGGTTCTTTACTTATGGCGTGTTATGACCCAGAAACTGACCAGTTTAAAACTGTTTGTAAAGTCGGAAGTGGATTTACAGAAGACGATTTCAAAAAGTTAGATGAGTTATTAAATCCGCACCAGATAGACCATAAACACCCACGGGTAAATTCTATTTTGTCTGCTGATATATGGTATGAACCTTATTTAGTTCTGGAAATTACAGGGGCAGAGCTTACCTTAAGTCCAGTTCATACTTGTGGATGGGATAAAATAAAAATGAATAGAGGGTTAGGATTAAGATTTCCGAGATTTACAGGAAGGTACAGATTTGATAAAAAACCTGAAGATGCAACAACAGAAAAGGAAATCATTGAGATGTATAAAAATCAAATTCAGATAAAAATCTAAAATTCTGGATACATCTGAATAAGTATATCATTTCCAAGTTGTTGGATTTTTTTAGTTTTAAGCTGAATTGCTTCGTTTATATTTTCTACACCTAATTCTCCGACAACAGATATTCCATCTTCTCCGATAATTTTTGGAGCTATAAAAGCTGAAATTTTGTCAAACATTTTTTCTTTAATAAAAGAAGTAATTAAACCTTTACCACCTTCTACCAATATATGAATTATCTGTTCTCCTTTAAGTAAATCAAGGGTATCTTCAATTTTAAATTTCCCATTTTCCAAGGGAAGTATATAAATTTTTATATTTTCTCTCTTTTCAAGCTGTGTTAATTTTGATTTTTCTGCTTCTTCAGAGGTTATTAAAATTGTTTCAGCTTTATTATTAAATATATTAAAATCAACAGGTGTTTCTAAAAATTTGTCAATTAAAACTCTTTTTGGTTGTTTTGAAACATCAATATGTCTTACTGTAAGCTCTGGATTGTCTTTTAAAACAGTTCCTACCCCAACCAAAACAGCCCCTGCTTCTTTTCTTAAAATGTGTGTAAATTTTCTTGCCTCTTCTCCAGTTATCCATTTTGAACTTCCTGTTTTTGTAGCAATTTTACCATCTATTGTTTCTGCAAATTTTATATGAACAAAAGGTCTGTTTTTCTGTATATAAACAAAAAAATCTTCATTCAGTTCTTTTGCTTCTTCTTCTAACAAACCAACTTCTACTTCTATCCCCTGTTTTCTTAAAATTTCCACCCCTTTACCTGCCACAAGAGGATTAGGGTCTAATGTTGCTACAACAACTTTTTTAATTTTTCCATCAATGATAGCATCTGTACAGGGAGGGGTTTTTCCATAATGGCAGCAAGGTTCTAAAGTTACGTAAAGTGTAGAACCTTCTACATCTTCCTTTGCATTCAGTATAGCAATCCTTTCTGCGTGCAAATCTCCAGCTTTTTTGTGGGCACCTTCTCCTATTATCTTTCCATTCTTAACAAGTACAGCACCAACAGCAGGATTTGGATGAGTATATCCTTTGTATTCCCTCGCTATTTTTAATGCCCTTTTCATAAAAAATTCTCTGTTTTCCATTAAAAAACCTTGAAAAAATATTGTTTAATCATTAAATATATTATATATTAATATATAAGAAATTAGTTTGTGCTTATTAACTGGGAGACCATGGCTACCAAAAAACCAATCATCAGCGTAATTGTTGAAAGAGATATTTACAATAAGTTAAAAGAGGGTGCAAAGAAGGAAAAAACTTCCCTTTCAAAGTATGCATCAAAACTGATAAAAGAAGCCCTTTACCTTAAAGAAAATGTTTTTAAAGATGAAATATACAAAAATATAGACTGGTTAAATGAGGAATGGGAAGATAAATTTAAGTATTTATTTACTACTGTTTTAGATACCACCCCAGACCCAATATGGATAAAAGATATTAACCTTAAATTTGTTTATGTAAATCAGGCTTTTGCAGATTTATTTGGATATAAAAAAGAAGAAATGCTTGGAAAGGGAGATGCAGAGCTTTTAGAAGAGGAAGTTGCAAAAAACTGTATATATTCAGACTACCTTGCAATAAACAATGAGGGACCTACCCACTCTGTAGAAGCTGTAGTTAAGGATGGTAAAAAGTTATACTTTGATGTTATAAAAACTCCAATAAAAGACAAAAATGGGAAAGTAATTGCTATCCTTGGAATTTCAAGGGATATTACAGAAATTCAGGAAAAATGCGAAATTAAATCAAAAGAAGAAAAAAATTCCAGCTAAACTCAGTATCAATTCAAATTTCATTTTTTATATTATAAT
>JALSSE010000463.1 GCA_026984415.1 Hydrogenothermaceae bacterium
ATTCCAGAAATACCATACTGGTACATTAAATCAACAATTAATTTTAATTCGTGTAAACATTCAAAATATGCCACTTCTGGCTGATATCCAGCCTCTACTAATGTCTCAAAACCAGCTTTAACAAGTGCAGTAGCACCACCACATAAAACAGCCTGTTCACCAAAAAGGTCAGTTTCTGTTTCTTCTTTGAATGTAGTTTCCATTACTCCAGCCCTTGTTGAGCCTATACCTTTAGCATAAGCAAGGGCAACATTTTTTCCATCACCTGTAAAATCCTGATGTACTGCAAATAAAGCAGGAACTCCTTTTCCTTCTTCGTACATCCATCTTACTAAATGTCCTGGTCCCTTTGGAGCAACAAGGAAAACATCAACATATTCAGGTGGAACAATCTGTCCAAAATGTATATTAAATCCATGGGCAAATGCTAAAGCATTTCCTTCATCTAAATTAGGTAATATAGAAGTTTCGTAAAGTTGAGGTTGAACTGTATCTGGAGCTAAAATCATTATAACATCAGCCTTTGCAGATGCTTCGTCTGGTGATAAAACTTCAAATCCTTCTGCCTTTGCTTTTTCTGCAGACCTACTTCCTGCATAAAGTCCAATAATTACATTTATTCCACTATCCCTTAAATTTAAAGCGTGGGCATGTCCCTGACTTCCATAACCTATTATTGCAACGGTTTTATTTTGAAGATACTCTAAAGATGCGTCACTATCATAGTAAGTTTTTGCCATTTTTTCCTCCTGATTGTTTTAATTTTTATATATATTAAACACTAATATTATTTAATAATCAAAATCTCTTCTACATGGTAGTTTTTCAAAAGCAGTTCAAAAAGTTTTTTTGATTGCTGATAATTAAGGATTAAAGTATCTAAGTTAAGATTCCCAGCTCCTAAATCGTAAACCTTCCCTTTTACATCAGTCTTATAAAAAACAGGAACATGATTTACTAAAATATCCCCCTTTGGAGATATTATTTTTAGCCTTTTGACTATTGGTTTAGTTCCAACTTTAAATTTTAAGGAAATTTCTTTTTTTTGTAATTTTTTTAGTTTAAAAGAAGGAATATCTTTTTCTAATTCGTAAATATCTGAAACTATTTCTTCACCAGACATGGAAGAAAAACATTCCATATTAACAATATAATTGTTGTTGTAAATGTCAAAACAAATATTATAAGAAATGCCTATCCACGAAATATAGGGAACTAAAACTAAACCTTTTTTATTAGAATCTTTATAGGGAAAAGAATTTTCTAAATTTTCTAACAGAAAATCATTAAAAACTTCTCCATACTGTTTAGGTAAATTTTTAACTTCTGTTGATTTTACAAAAAAATTTTCTGCAAATGAAAAATTAAAAATTGATAAAACTAAAATAAATAGCTTTAAAAAATTTTTCATTCTTGCTGGTGTTTTGATAGCTTCTGTTTGGCAGATTCTCTTATTAATGCAAGAGTTCCTGTCCTTGCAATATCTTTTAAGCCAAAAGGTCTTAATAAATCTATAAGGGCTTCTATTTTTTCTGTATCACCTGTAACTTCTATTGTGTAAGAATCCATAGAAACATCAACAACTTTTGCCCTGAAAATCTGAACAAGTCTCATTATTTCATCTCTGGCTTTTTCATCACCTGTATAAACTTTTATTAAAGCAAGTTCCCTTTCTATATGGGGAGTATCTGTAATATCCCTTACCCTTAAAGTCTCTATTAACCTTCTTAACTGTTTTATTATCTGTTCAATAACCCTCTCATCACCTTCAACAACTATTGTTATTCTTGCAACGTCAGGTTCCTGTGTTCTTCCAACAGTAAGGCTTTCTATGTTATAACCCCTTCCTGCAAATAAACCTGTAATCCTTGCAAGAACTCCAAAGTTATGCTGAACTCTTACAACAATTGTGTGTTTTCTCACTACCGATTTAGGTTGCGGTCTTACTTTTAATGCTTTAATTTCCTCAGCCATTATTACCCCACCAAATACATAGTTTCTGCTTCACCTTTTTGTTTAGGTGTTAAAATCATTTCTCTATAACTTTTTCCAGAAGGAACCATTGGTAAAACGTTTTCTTCCCTGTCAACTACAAAATCCATTATAACAGGTCTATCATTTATAGACATTGCCTTTTGTAAAACTTCTTTTACTTCTGAAGGTTTAGTTGCCCTTAATCCAACTGCACCGAAAGCCTCTGCAAGTTTTACAAAATCTGGTTGAACAGACAGGCAAACACTTGAATATCTGCTGTCATAGAAAAACTGCTGCCACTGTCTAACCATTCCTAAGAATTGGTTGTTTATAAGAGCTATTTTTACAGGAATTCTGTACTGAACAGCAGTTGCTATGTCCTGTATATTCATTATAAAAGAACCATCACCTTCAATTGCTATCACTTCTTTATCTGGATTTCCAACCTTCGCTCCAATTGCTGCTGGAAAACCAAATCCCATAGTTCCTAATCCACCAGAATTTAAAAACTGTCTTGGGAATTTGTATTTGTAAAACATTGCTGCCCACATCTGATGTTGACCAACGCCAGCTGTTATAATAGCTTCACCTTTTGTAATGTTGTATATCTCTTCTATTACGTATTGGGGTTTTATAATATCGGAACTTTTATCATACGTTAATGGATGTTGTTCTTTCCACTTTTCAATCTGTTTAATCCAGGATTCCCTTGCCTCAACCCATTCCATAGGTTTTTTCTTAAGCTCTTTTATCAATTTTTGTAAAACTTTTTTAACATCACCAACTATTGGAACATCAACAGTTATATTTTTACTTATTGATGCAGGGTCTATATCTATATGAATTATTTTAGCTTCAGGGGCAAATTCATCTATTTTTCCTGTTACCCTATCATCAAATCTTGAACCAACTGCTATTAACAGGTCTGTATTGTAAACAGCCATATTTGCATAGTAAGTTCCGTGCATTCCTAACATCTGTAAGGACAATGGGTGTGTTTCAGGAAAAGCTCCTTTTCCCATATTTGTTGTAGTAACTGGTATTCTTGCAAGCTCAGCCAACTCTAAAACTTCTTCTGCTGCATCTCCTAAAACTGCTCCACCACCAACGTATAAAACTGGTCTTTTTGCTTTTCTAATTAGTTCTGCTGCTTTTTTTATCTGAACGATATTTCCTTCATAGTGGGGATTGTATCCAGGTAAAGACTCCTTCACCTCTTCATCTGTTGGGATAATACATTCTGTGTACTGCTGGGTAATATCCTTTGGTATATCTACTAAAACAGGTCCAGGTCTCCCTGTCCTTGCTATATAAAATGCCTGTCTCATTATTAAAGCTAAATCTTTTATGTCTGTAACTAAAAAGTTGTGTTTTGTTACAGGTCTTGTAATTCCTGTAACATCAGCTTCTTGGAATGCATCAGAACCTATGTAATGGGTAGGAACCTGACCTGTTATTGCAACCATTGGAATTGAGTCCATATAGGCTGTTGCAAGTCCTGTTACAAGGTTTGTTGCACCTGGTCCAGATGTTGCCATTACTACACCAACTTTTCCAGTAGCCCTTGCATATCCATCTGCCATATGTGAAGCTGCTATTTCCTGTCTTGTTAAAATATTTTTTAGAGGGGCATTAAATAGTGCGTCATAAACTTCCATTATTGCTCCACCAGGTAGACCAAAAACCGTATCTACCCCTTCAGCAAGCAAACAATCTATAACAATATCAGCTCCTCTTTTCTTTTCAGCCATAATTAAACACCTCAGACAATAAAATTATTTAAATGTATATTATACGCCTATTAGTATTAAATGTATAATACATATCATATTCTATAAGGTCTTTAAAATGTAATTTATTTCCAATTAAATCTGAAATTTGGAGGAAAATATGGCGCACAAATTCAGCCATGAACATGCACATAAATTAGACAAACCAGAAAGACAAAAATGGCAAAGTATAGAAAAATTTATGCAAATTTTAGAACCTTTTGAAAATATGGTTTTTGTTGATATTGGTGTAGGAACTGGGTATTTTGCCATTCCTATAGCTAAAAAGTTTCCAGAATCTACGGTAATTGGTGCAGATATACAGCCAAAAATGCTTGAAATTGTAGAAGAAAAGGTAGAAAAAGAAAATCTGAAAAACTTAAAAACTGTACTTTCAGAAGAAAATAAAGTTCCTATTGAAGACAGGGTTGCAGATAGGGTTTTAGTGGCAAATGTTTTCCATGAACTTCACCACCCACAGGAATTTTTAAAAGAAGTAAAAAGAATTTTAAAAGACGGTGGAAAACTTATTATTATTGACTGGAAACCTATAGAGACAGAAGAAGGACCCCCTTTAGAAGAAAGGTTAAATCCTGAAGATGTTGTGAAAGAACTTGAAGAGGCAGAATTCCAGAACATAAAAGTAGATACAGAAACATACCCTTATCATTTTATAATTACTGCAACTAAATGAGGTTTTGTATGAAAAATATAAAATTATCCCTTTACGTCATTACAGATGAAAAATTACTAAAAAATAAGAACCTTTCTAAAGCTATTGAAGAAGCTATTTTAGGTGGAGCAGAAATAATCCAGTATAGAGCAAAGGAAAAAAATTCAAGGGATATGTATCAGGAAGCAACAGTTATAAAAAAAGTGTGTGATAAATACGGTATTCCTTTAATAATAAATGATAGAGTTGATATTGCTATGGCAGTTGATGCAGATGGGGTTCATGTTGGACAGGAAGATTTAGATGTAGAAGTTGTAAGGAGATTAATAGGATTTAATAAAATAGTTGGTTTATCTACAAAAAATATTAAACAGGTTAAAGAGGCAAATAATCTACCTGTTGATTACATTGGATTTGGTAGCATTTTCCCAACATCAACAAAAGAAAATGCAAACCTTGCAGGAATTGAAAATTTAAAAAAAGCATTGGAGATATCTATTCAACCAGTTGTAGCAATTGGCGGAATAAACGAGAATAATTTACAGGATGTATTAGACACAGGCTGTGAAAATGTTGCAGTTGTTTCTGCTGTGTTTAAAAATAAAAATATAAAACAGAACACAAAACGGTTGAAGGATATTTTAAAGAAAAAAAGAAAAATGGGATTTTTTGAGTAATAGATTTTTAACAATAAAAGAATATATTTTTAGATTAAAAAATTAAATTCAAAGGTGTATCTATTGTTAGAAAGTTTAGGAAAAACATTAATATTTATAGGTTTAATGATTGCTTTTATAGGATTAATTTTTGTATTTTTTGAAAAACTTCCTCTTGGACTTGGAAAACTTCCAGGGGACATTTATATAAAAAGAGACAATTTTGTATTTTATTTTCCTCTCACTACATCAATATTAATAAGTATTATACTTAGCGTAATTTTTATAATCATTTCAAAACTATCAAAATGAAAATATCAGAATTTGATTACCACTTACCAAAAGAACTTATTGCAAAATATCCTGTTGAACCAAGGGATAGCTGTAAATTAATGGTATTAGACAGAAAAAAAAGAGAAATTCAACACAAAATTTTTAGAGAAATAACTGATTACTTAAACAAAGGAGACACACTTGTTTTAAATGATACAAAGGTAATCCCTGCAAGACTTAAAGGGAAAAAAACAACAGGGGCAAACATTGAAATATTCCTGTTAAGACCATTTTCAGAAAATAGGTGGGAAGTTTTAGTAAAGAATATAAAAAGATTAAAAGAAGGTCAGGAAATTATTTTTTCAGATGAATTTAAAGGAAAACTTTTAGAAAAATACGATGAAGGTAAAGCATTAGTTGAACTTGTTGGAGATAATGTAAACAGTCTAATAAAAAAATACGGACATGTTCCACTCCCCCCTTACATTGAAAGGGAAGATGAAGATAAGGATAAAGAGTATTACCAGACTGTTTTTGCAAAAAAAGAAGGAGCAGTAGCTTCTCCAACAGCTGGACTGCATTTTACACCAGAGCTTATAGATAAAATAAAAAGTAAAGGTGTTAATATAGTTTATGTAACTCTCCACGTTGGACTTGGGACATTTAGACCAATAACTGTTGAAAACATTAAAGAACATAAAATGCATGAAGAGTTTTTCCAGATACCTGAAGAAACAATTAAAGTTATAGACGAGACAAAGAAAAGAGGTAATTCTGTTTTTGCAGTAGGC
>JALSSE010000464.1 GCA_026984415.1 Hydrogenothermaceae bacterium
TTGTCGCTGCGTTTGTATCCTTTTTGGGTGATCTTTGAGAGAAAGGAGTAAACAGGATTTTCCGCACTAAATGGGTCTTCTTCATAGGAATAGGTAAAATCAAGGGAGCGAACAAGACCGTCATAGCCATCTTTCCCCGGAAGGTGGTGAAACATCAGGATGCGCTGACAAAGACGATAGGTTCGCACCTCAAAACCGGGCTTGTAGGTGGAGAAGGGATCAGGTCTTACCGGCCAGGGCTTATCTTCTTCTGGTTTCGGGAACCTTTCTTCATGCTCCCCATAATCAAAGACAATCTCAAACATCCAGCCGGCATTTTCAATCTGCTCCCAGGTCAGAAATGCTGGTCTTCTTCCTTCTGCATCAAACAGAAGTGTTCTGTTACCGTACTTTATCCGCTTGATGTAACTGTTTGCTGATCTGCCTTTTTCTGTGCGGTTTCTTTCGTGAAGAAGATGGGTATTTACACCGTCTGAATCTTCGGGCTTGTATTCATAGATTATGGCATTACCCCTGTCATCCCTTGTCTCTGAAATGAGCCAGGAAAAGATGCGATTAGGGTCTTCCGGGTCTGCAATACGGGAGTTTTCATCCCTTCCATAAATTGTGAGGATGTTGTCCTTTGATATAGACCGCCAGTGAATATCTCCGTCAGATGTACGCGTCCAGCGCTCAATGCGGGCGAAAAGACCTTCAATGCGGGGACGGTAACGGCGAATGGTATACTCGACTCCGTTAACGGTTCTGATTTCTTCCCAGATCTTGCCATCCTCATCCAGAACAGGTACAAGGTCTTCGGCTCCTGAGAGGATGAATACATCCAATTCGTTCACGTTGTCATAACGAGGCAGCCCTTTATCGGTTTTGCGGGTGATTGAGGGCAGAGAAAGGCTCCAGCCTAAACCAAAAGGACCATTTCCAGAGCCTGAATTATAGCTTAATGAGAGCTGTGGAGTAAATTCTGAGCGGGCAGGGCTTACTGGTATAGGAATAGAAAATGAGCCCGTACCTGTGACGGGATTAACAGAGAACTTTTCATCAATGCCCCGGATCGCTCCTCCACCTTTAGGAAGAGAGATGGAAGGAGTAGAACTTATCTTTTGCATTATTTTATCTACTTTTTTATGTTGAAACACAATAAGTCTTCCTCCTACAGAAATAAATTCTTCTGAGAAAGTTTATTTTTTTACGTTTGTATGCCTCCTTAAAACTTATTTTGAATGAAATGGTAGTTTAGGAATTGTTTTTATATTTTTTAGATTTTCAATGTTTTTCATAATAAGGTTCATTTTTAAAGGTTTTCCATTTTTATCAAATATTAATGGGTTTAAAAATGGTCTTACATCAATAGGTTTTTTGTAAAAACTTCCTTTTTCTGGGACATAATAGTCTAAGATAAGATGTCCATCTTCCTTATCGTAATAAAGAACAGCTCCTACTTTATATTGTTTATCAGGCTTATCACATCCAGGAAATCCACCTTTATATTGAACGCTTATACTTGTTGATTCTTCAAAAGAGATTTTATGGGTATATATTCTTGTATTTTGATATTCACCTTTAAAACTCTGTGATATCTTTGTAAGAATTGGTGTAGTTGTTGTAGATTTAAAACTAATACCAATTTTATGGGTAGTTTTTGACTTTGAGATTGTTACATTTCCATTTTTTTGTGCAAAAAACCCACCAGCAGGAGAACATGCTATTGTAATTTTCCACTCTGCTATTTCGTTATCTTTTGAATAATTATATAACTCTCTTTTTGTTTGAGGGTAAGATGCTACAAAACCATTAACGTGTTTATTAGATTTATAAATTCCAAGGGTTTTAGTATTTAAAGATACAGGTACAGAAACTAAAACGTACTGTTGTTTACCGTTCTTTTTAGCTAAGTAAGATGGAGTAATTATTGGATATTCATAAAGATTATAAGTTGATGTTAATGCAAAAACTTTATCTTCATAAGCATCAGCTATCATATTTTGACCTATTGTTATTTCCAGACTTTCTCCTTTTGTTTTTTCAGAATAAGTACTCAACTGATTATTAATAGACATTTCAGCCCCTGAAACTTTTAAGTCTCCTGCTGATAGGGATAAAGAGGTTGAAAATGTTGCACTACTGATAGCTGTTACAGTTTGCTCTGTTACTTGGCTTGACTGATTTTCATAAGAAGCGTAAAACTTTCCTAACGAAGAACTGTTATCAGGCTCACCAAATAAAGACCTCTCTTTTGGAGGCTCATTAAGTACAGCAATAATCTGATTTTCTATAGTTAGAGGAACTGGGCCTGTTGGTTTCCCAACAACAACAGAATCCCCATCAATATCAACAAGTGCAATTCTGTCATATTTTTCAATTTTTGCATCTATTTGAGCTAAATGTCTTCCTTCCATATCATATATATGTATTTTTCCATCCCCCATAATTTTATGGCTGCTAGATACAAATGGGGGAGAGGCTACGACAATTTCCGCCTTTCCATCTAAATTAACATCACCAACAGCAACGTGGGTGTACTTATTATAGAGTATGTTTATAGGGTCATATTTATTTTCTCCATCAAGGTTTAAAAATCTTACTTTACCATTGACATTAAAGAATACAATTTCATCTATTCCATCTCCATCAACATCACCAGCCCCTACATCGTCTTCCCTATCAAAAGTTCCTTCAGCCTTAATCGTTGCAATCTCTTTAAGTTTTCTATTTTCATATTTAAATACTCTAATACTATCATCTGAAGCATCTCCAAGTATTATCTCATCATAACCATCCCCATCAACATCACCAGCAGATATTCTGTCATACCTTTCATATTTGACATTTACACTTGCAACTAACCTACCGCCGCCTGTATAAACTTCAAGTGTATCTCTTTTTGCACTTCCAATTATTATTTCATCGTATTTTCCCCTATCTGGATACACATTTCCTACTATTAAATCATCGTATCCTTCAAACCTAACGTAAAAAGCCCTTATAATATGAAAAGTTCGTGGAGAAATTATTGCAATTTTTCCTCTCATTGATTTTGGACCTCTATCTTTCCCAAAACCAACTACAATTTCTTCCCTGTAATTTCCAATTACATTTCCTCCACCAACCTCATCGTGTCTGTCATATTCAGGTCTAATTTTCGCCGAAACTCCTCTGTATAATCTTCTGTTTTTATAATCAAATACAGAGAGAGTATCTGCTGAAGCATCTCCCAAAACTACTTCTAAATTTGAAACCAGAGTCCTGTTAATCAACGGGTCATTTCCTGCAAAAGATAAATTTAAAAATCCAAAGAAAATCACTGCTAAAAATATAACTTTTTTCATGAAACCCCTCCTTTTTAAGTTTAACCTATCTAAGGTATTCAAAATATCTCCACTCAGATTTGAATCCTTCCCGACCATACTTATCAACTGCCCATACGCGCCATCTTCCCGGTTGTGCCCCTGGAAATTCAAAAGTGTAGGTATTTCCCCTTAATGCTTTTTTTATATGGAATACTTTTCCAACGTCCCTACACCATTTATTTTCCTTACAGCAGTGAAAGCAATCAATTTCCACTGTATAGCTTCTTGCACCAGGTACAGAAGACCACTTTAAAGTGACTGTTCTTGGAAAATTACTGAATTTTTCATTATTTTTTGGGTAAATAAGTTTTGGTTTTACCGGTTTTAATGGAATCAAATTTGATATAAATGGTCTATCACATTTTTTGTCCCATATAATAACCCTGATAAATGGTGTTTTTTTGAGTTCATCTCCACAGATTGGAAACCACAGATTTTGAAGGTCTGATGCTTTTTTTAAATTACAGATAACATAAAGTTCTTTCCTCCGTTGGTTCCAAATATGAACCCATGTCCTTGAAGCATTTTCGTCTTTTTCACATAAATTTAAGTCTGGTGCTGGCTGGAATAATTTATTATGGTAATATCTATAATTAGATATTGACAAATTATAAAATGCTATACTTCCATTAGCATAACCTCCGTTTATTCTAACAACAGGTTTAGGAAAAAATCTTGAACAGAGCTTATCCTTTAGCTTTTTTTCAAATTTAAAATCTGGTTTATTTATAAATGTATTTTCAGAAACTCCTTTATCTGTTATTAACAAAGAAAATATAAAAGCAGTTAGAAGAAATGAAAGATTCAAATAGGATGTTAAAAATTTTTTCATATTACCTCCCCCTCAACCGAGATGAAACTTCGGGATATAGTTTAGTCTGAAAGGTTAAAACTTACAATCTTCATAAACTTTATGTATTTTTACGTTAAATTTTTATGTAATTTTATATAGTTATAAAGTTAGGTTCAGAATATTTCATATTTAGAAAATAATACGAACTAAAACAGAATAAAAGGAAGATTTTATTTAAAAATAATATTTTGAAAATTAAAGATTTTTTAGTTAAAACAAAAAATCCAGCTGAAATTATAGATTTTATTTCGAGATATTACTGGAAAATATTTTTAGGATTTATTTAGATTTTAAATTTTTTATTACCCTTTCAGTTGCAAACTTGTACCTGATATCCTGTTTTGCTAATTTTTCCATCTCTGCTTTTATCTGTTTTTCAGCTTCCTGTGTTGCCATTTTATAACCTAATACATAAGCATTTACTGCTAATATTGCAAAACCTGTAAATTCTACAATTTTTGATAAAACTATATTTGGAATAAATAAAGCTCCTACTGCAAGTAAAATCCCAATAGGAACAAGTATTTTCCAGTATCTAAGTAAAAAATCAGCTAACATCTGCACTCCTCAATTTTTTATTAATCATAACAAATTTTATAACATTAATTCAATGTATTTATTCTTTATTCTTAGCGTAAATAATAACTGTGTCTGGTTTTATTGCAAGTATTTTAAATCCCTTTAACTCTTTCATTGAAACGTGGACTGGAAGTATATTTTCCCCTTCCCTTAATCTACTTCCATCAACATAAACGTGTATGTCAGAAATTTTCAAATTATTCAGTAAAACTTTTGACCCTTCAATTGTTATAGAAACCCTTTCAGGCTGAATTGCCTCTATTTCTATATTTTTAGGGATATTGACAATATCAACATAACTGTAAACCTCTAAACGTGTTTTTTCCCTTGTAACAACATTAAGCCACAATAAAAATGCAACAATTACAGACAGCAACTTAAACAAAAAGTTTTCAAAAAACAGTTTCTTTAAAAATTTCATTTCTTTTGCCTTAATTTTTTAAATTTATCTTTTAATTTTTTATAAATGCTTTTTTCTTTATAACCAAGAAGCTCAATCAGTTTTTGCCTTAAAGACAAAGGGTCTAAATTTCTGTAAAGTTCACCATCAACAGCTATTGAAATCTCTCCCCTTTCTTCTGAAACAACAAGGGCAACTGCATCAGTTTCTTCTGTTATTCCTATTGCAGCCCTGTGTCTTGTTCCAATGTTTGAAGGAACACCAGGATTTATAGTCAAAGGAAGAAAACAATGGGCAGAAGCTATCTTCTGGTCTTTTATAATAACTGCACCATCATGGAGAGGAGTTTGAGGGGTAAATATAGAAATTATTAACTCTAAATTTATATCTGCGTCAACTTTTACACAACCTTCAGTGTAGTTTTCTAAATTTATGTTCCTTTCAAACACTATTAAAGCCCCAATTTTTCTTTCTGCAAGAAATGTTACTGCCCTGATTATGTCATCAATTGCTTTTTTCTGGGATGTGTAAAATGCTCCTAAAATTCCACTTTCCCCTAACTTTGCAAGTCCCCTCCTCAGTTCTGGTTGAAAAACAACAATTAAAAGGAAAAATCCTATAGACCAGAGGTTATTAAAAAGCCATTCTACAGTTTGAAGCTGGAAAACTTTTGCAACCAACCATAATAAAAGGATTAGCAAAATACCAGTTAATATCTGCCATCCCCTTGTTCCAGATAAAAATTTAAGAAGTTTGTAAATAATTATTGAAACAATAAGAATATCTAAAATATCAGTAAGTTTTATTGAAGAAATGGTATTTATTAACCAGTCGATACTTTCAAACAAGCCTGTAACCTCTGATAGTATCAATAATAGTTAAAAATTCTACTGTTTCTTTTACATCGTGGGTTCTTACAATGTTTGCTCCATTTAAA
>JALSSE010000465.1 GCA_026984415.1 Hydrogenothermaceae bacterium
ATTCAGCCGTGGTAAAAGTGTACTTGCAATAATTCCACCTGTCCATATTAAAAAATCCATGTATATCTGGGTTCTGTCATCTAAAATAACCCTATCCCTTTCTACTTCAACTATTCTTTTAGATGTAATTACATCTACACCTAACTGTTTTAATCTCTTTAAAGATACATCTATTAAGAAGTCATGCATACCAAAAAGTATTGATGGGGCTGCTTCTATCAATGTTATTGATACACCTTCACATAAATAGCCTGCTTTTTTAAAAAAGTGTTGAGAATAGGCTGCCATTTCTGCTGCAATTTCAACCCCAGAAAGTCCACCACCACCAACAACTACATTAAATCTGCCTTTTTTATTTATAGGACAGTAGCCTTCTTCTTTTATATTTGTAAGTAATTTTTTTTCAAACTGGTGTTTAAAATCCATACTTCTTGATAGAGTTTTTACTCCAGAAGAAAATTCCCTTAAGCCTTTTATTGGAGGGAAAAATGTTCTACTTCCAAGTGAAAAAACTAAATAGTCATAACCCACTTCAATATCTTCAGTTATAACCAACTGTCTGTCAAAATCTATACCGTTTATTTTTGCCTTTACAAAAGAAATATTTTCACCTATTCCGATAGATAAAGAAAACAAATCAACTGTCACATCAGATATAAGATATTTATTGGCTATAAAGTTATAAACTTCAGGCTGTAAAAAATGATACGGATTTTGGTCTATAAGTATTACTTCAACATTTTTTAAATCTTTAAGCTGCTGCATAACAGCAACACCACCATACCCACCACCTAAAATAACTACCTTTTTCATAATTGACTCCTTTAACCTTTAACTCCCCCTGAAGTAAGACCTTCAATAATCCATTTTTGGAAAAAGGCTATAATTAAAATGATTGGTAAAACTGTTATAGTTACTGCTGCATTTATTTCGCCCCAAGGAATTTCATAAACAGAAACTCCACTGAGCATTGATATACCAACTGGAACAGTATATTTAGTTTCATCAGGCATAAGGGTTAATGCTATCAAGAATTCATTCCAGCAAAATATAAAAATAAGAATGGTTGCAACAGATATTCCCGGTTTACTTAAAGGTAAAATTATTTTGAATAAAATGCCACTTTTTTTAAATCCATCTATTAGAGCTGCTTCATCAAGTTCTTTTGGAATTTTCATAAAAGAAGCGTATAACATCCAGATTCCAAAAGGCAGATTTAAAAAAGTATAACTTAATATTAAACCTAAGTAATTATTTATAAGGTTAAGCTCTTTAATTACTAAAAAAATAGGAATCACTAAAACTGTAGGTGGAATTATTGCACCTATTAAAAGTAATTTTTGTATATTTAAAGCTTTATGTAAAGGTAAATATCTAAGTTTAAAAGAAATAACTGCTGCTAAAAAAATTGTTAACAAAGTCCCACCAAGAGATACTATTAAACTGTTTTTTATATACGTTAAAAATGGTCTTTTATAAAATACATTTTCGAAGTTTTCAAAGGAAAGTTTAGAAGGAAGGTATTTTACAGGTAATGAAAAAACTTCATCTGGGGGTTTAAAAGCTGTTATGACAGTCCATATAAAAGGTAGTAAACAGTAGAATATAATTCCTAATATAGCTAAATAAATTGCCATTTTTTTCATTTTATCTTCTCGTATTTTAATGTTGTTATTTTTATGATTAAAACTGTTAATAAAACAAGTATAATTAGAAATATAACTGTTAGAAATACGGCGTATCCTAATTCGTCATACCTGAAGGCAAGGTCGTAAATATATATAGCAATAGTTTTTGTTGAATCGGCAGGACCCCCTTTTGTTAAAACCCATATTAAATCAAAAATACCAGCTGCGTGAATTAATCTAAATATTAAGGCAACCCTTACAAAAGGTAAAAGTAGGGGAAAAGTGATATTAAAAAACCTTTTTAATGAATTAGCACCATCAATTGAAATACTTTCTAAAAGTTCTTTCGGAATAGACTGTAATCCTGCAAGTAAAATAATTACAACAAAAGGAGTTGTTTTCCAAACATCAGCAAAAATTGCAGCAAACATTGCACCTTCAGGTATAGAAAGCCAGTCTATTGGCTGTTCTAAAATTTTTAATCTGATTAGAAAATCATTAATTACCCCAAAAGGATTGTTAAACATCCACTGCCACGACATTGCCATTACAGCAGTAGGCAAAGCCCAAGGAATTAGTACTCCTAATCTAACTAAATTTCTTCCCTTTATTTTCATATTTATAATAAGGGCAATAAGCAAACCTAATAAAAACTCTAAAGGAACAGATACAGCTGTAAAATAAATAGTGTTTAATGAAGTTTTCATTAATGTATAGTCGTAAAACATCTTCTTAAAATAACTTTCTTTCTCACCTTTTAAAATTCCATCTATTGTTCTATACATTACTTTTGTTGCTTCTTCTGGAGTTTCTATTCCAACGAGAACCGCACTTACATGTTTTTGAATTGTATCACTGATTTTTGGGTATTCTGGATGTACTGGTCTGTGTTTTGCATTTAATAAAATTTTGTATAGCTCTTTATAGTGAGGACTTTCCTTTAGTATGTCTTTATCAAAAAACAAGCTTTTCCTTGAAGGTACAGCACCTCTTTTGAAATGTAAAATTTTCTGAGATTGTTTAGAGGTTGCAAATTCAATGAATTTCCAAACTGCTTCAGGGTTTTTAACACCACTTGCAATTCCAAGACCCCATCCTCCTAAAGTTCCGTGGGAATCAAAACCATTTTTATGTAAAACTGGGGCTATGCCAATTTTTCCTTTAAGTTTAGAATCTTCACCATTTAAAATATTCCATGCATAAGGCCAATTCCTCATAAAAACAGATTTTCCTTCCATAAAGAAGTTTAAAGAGTGTTGTTCCTGAAAAGTTAAAACAGATTTTGGAGAATATCCTTTCTGTATAAGCTCCTTCATAAATTTTAAAGCTTCAACTGTTGATTTTGTATTTAAATCTAAATTTCCATCTTTAAAAAAATTACCACCAGCACCCCAAAAATATTCAAAGAAATTACAAACTAAACCCTCATACTGCATCCCTTGAAAAGAAAGACAGTACATATTCTCAGGTAATTTAGAACATATCTCTTCAAATTCTTTCCATGTTTCTGGAGGCTTTTTTACTATATCTTTTCTGTAATAAAGAACCCCAACATCAGCCCTAACAGGAACCCTGTATATATGACCTTTGTATTCCCCAGCTTTCAAAGCCGACTCTAAAAAATCCTTTCTTTTTTCCTGTGTAAACCACTTATCAACAGGAAGTAACCATCCATTTTCTGCAAATTTTGCAGTCCATGTAACATCCATATAAACAATTTCAACTGGTTCTTTTCCTAAGAATGAACGGATATACATATTTTGTCTTTCATCTGTTGACCATGGTCCAGAAATATACTTGATTTTTATATTGGGATTTTGCTTTTCAAACTCTTTGATTATGGTATGCCAGCCATTTCCAATATCCTCTGGACCTATCATCCTTAAAACTATCTTTTCAGACGAAAAGGAAAAATTAAAGATTGAAAGCAGAAGAAAAATAAATAACTTTATTTTCATTATTTAACCTTAATTACGAAATATAACTATATTTTATACGGAATTAGAATAATAGTATAATTATTAAAATTTTTTAATGGGGACAATTTGAAACCTAAAATTAAAGTAGAAAACCTAACAAAAGTTTTTGGAAAAAAAGAAGTTCTTAAAAATGTTAGTTTTGAAGTTTATGATAAAGAAATATTTATATTAATGGGTGGTAGTGGAAGTGGAAAGAGTACCACTATTAAACATATAATTGGACTTTTAAAACCAACATCTGGAAGAATTATTGTTAATGGAACAGACATTACATCTTTAGATGAAAAAGAATTAATTGATTTCAGAAAAAAAATGGGATATCTATTCCAGGAAGGTGCTTTATTTGATAGTTTAAAAATCTGGGAAAATGTTGGTTTTTATTACCTTGAAAATACAGATATGCCTCCAAAAGAAGTTTACAAACTTGCACAGGAAAAACTTTCAATGGTTGGACTGGAAGGTGTTGAAGAACTTTACCCTTCCCAGCTTTCTGGAGGTATGAGGAAAAGAGCTTCCCTTGCAAGGGCAATTTCAACAAATCCAGAAATAGTTTTATACGATGAACCTACATCCGGTTTAGACCCTGTTACTTCTGCTGTTATTGATAATTTGATAGTAAATCTGAGGGATACAATTGGAGTAACATCAATAGTTGTAACACATGACCTTCAAAGTGCGTTCTCAATTGGAGATAGAATAGCTATGATTCATAAAGGAATAATTTACGCAATTGGAACTCCTGAAGAAATTAAAAACAATCCTGACCCTGTAGTACAACAGTTTATAAACAGAAAACCTGTTGGGCCAATAACAGAAGAAATCTTTGGGAATAAAACACCTGTAAATAAATAAACAACGAAAATGTTATAATAATCTTCTAAAATTTTTAGGAGGAAATTTTAATTTGAGTTGTAAATGGAAAGGCATTATAAATGCCTACAGTGAATATTTACCGGTATCTGAAAAAACTCCAATAGTTACCTTACATGAAGGAAATACACCTTTAATAGAAGCAAACAACTTATCAAAAGCAATAGACTCTAAAAAAGATTTAAAAATATACCTAAAATACGAAGGTTTAAACCCAACAGGCTCTTTTAAAGATAGAGGAATGACATTAGCCATATCAAAAGCAAAAGAAAGTGGAAAAACAGCTGTTATCTGTGCATCAACAGGAAATACATCAGCTTCAGCAGCAGCATATGCGGCAAGGGCAGGTATGGACGCATACGTTATTTTACCAAAAGGTGCTGTAGCCCTTGGGAAACTATCACAGGCTATGGTTTATGGAGCTAAAATTATCGCACTTATGGGAAATTTTGATGATGCATTGAGTATTGTTAGAGAAATAGGAGAAAAATATCCAGTTGAAGTTGTAAACTCAACAAACCCTTTTAGAATAGAAGGGCAAAAAACTGCATCTTTTGAAATAATTGATTACCTTGGAGACTCTCCAGATTTCCATTTTATCCCTGTTGGTAATGCTGGGAATATAACAGCTTACTGGAAAGGATACAAACAGTACCATCAAATTGGAAAATCAAAAAAACTACCAAGAATGATAGGATGGCAGGCTGAAGGTTCAGCACCTATCGTTAAAGGATTTCCAATAAAAAATCCGCAAACTATTGCAACAGCCATAAAAATAGGAAACCCTTACAGCTGGCAACCAGCATTACAGGCAGCAAAAGAAAGTAATGGTTTTATTGATGCAGTATCTGACAATGAAATTTTAGAGGCATACAGATTAGTTGCTTCAACAGAAGGTGTATTCTGTGAACCTGCGTCAGCTGCATCAATTGCAGGGGTAATTAAAGCAAATAGAAAAGGTTTATTTAAAGGTGGTGAAACAATAGTATGCACACTAACAGGAAATGGATTAAAAGACCCTGATACAGTAATAAAAGCCAGTGAAAAACCTGTAGAAATGCCACCAGAAATTGATAAAATTGCCCAGTTTTTAGGATTATAAATTGTAAGATGAACATTTTAGTTTTTGGGTTAGGTGCATTAGGAACAGTTTTCGCAACCTTTTTGAAAGAGTCAGGACATAATGTTTACGGTATTACAAAAAATAAATATATAAAACTCTTACAGTCAAAACAGTTAGAAGTTTCAGGTATATGGGGAAATCATAAAGCCATTTTAGATGGAATATCCTCAAATATAGAAAGTTATGAAAACATTGAATTTGATTTAATTATTTTAACTGTAAAATCCTACGATACAAAAAAAGCAATTAAGCAAATAAAACCACTGGTTAAAGATAACACATTTGTTTTGGTTGCCCAGAACGGATATGGAAACTACGAAATAGTTTCTAAAGAAATTGGAAAAAAACACACAATTTTAGGAAGGGTGATATTTGGCTCAAAAGTAGTTGAAGTTGGAAAAGCAGAAGTAACAGTAATAGCTGACCCAACAAGGATAGGACAGCCTGAAGGTGCAATTTCAGAAGATAAAATTAAACAAATTGCAAATATTATTGATAAATCTGGAGT
>JALSSE010000466.1 GCA_026984415.1 Hydrogenothermaceae bacterium
TACAGGAAGTTTTTGTTTTGCATCCTGAATAACCTCTGTTATTTCAAGCTCTAAAGCCCTTTTTAAAACCATTGGAGATGTTCTTCCTGTGATAATTGCAGTTTTAATTCCAGCCCTTGATAAAAATCTAATTCCAAGACCATCTTTTATTGAAAAATTTTTTGTTTCCTTTCCATCACTATCATAAATAACCTTTCCATCTGTCAAGACACCGTCAACGTCCATAATAAACCATTTTATTTTTTTCGCCCTGTCTTTTAGACTAATCATAAAACACCTCAATAATTTTTGATTATCACTATTTTAATTTAGTTAAAAAGTTTTATCAAAAAAAATCGCCCCTTTCGGGGCGAAAAAGTGGTAGGTTTGGGAGAAAACTTTTAGGAGGGTAGCTATGTATATATATTATATAACAATATACGAATATGTCAATACTATATTTAAATTGATATGTAAAACTTTTCAAACACTTATGTTTTACAGTTTAGCCGTCGTTTTAGTTATAAATTTATAATTTTTGGAAAATTTTCAATAGGTTTATATCAATCTTTTCAAGAAAGGAATAACTATTTTATTAAACTCTTCAGGATTTTCAAAAGGAGGAAGATGTCCAGCTCCTGAAATTTCATAAAATTCTGCATTTGGAATTCCATCAGCAATTGGCCTAACTATTTCTGGCGGTGTAACATTTTCGTCGTCTTTCCCTGCAATAACTATTGTTGGAACATCTATTGTCTGTAACAAATCTTTATTATCTTTTCTTTCTGCAAGGGCAATTAACGCTTTAATTATTCCATCTTCTGTCGCTTCTTCCATAATACATTTAAGTTTCTCCATTTTTTCTTTATTTTCTTTTGTTTTAGGCGAAGGCTGGGCGTTTAACATGAATTCAATAAGGAAATTTTTACCCTCTTTTTTTATTCTCTCAATGGTTGCATATCTTGCTTTTTTTGCTTCTTCTGTATCAGCTTCAGCCCTTGTAGAAACAAAAACAAAACCTTTCACAAGTTCTCTGTAATTTCTCCATAGTTCAAACATTATGTACCCACCCATACTATCTCCGATAGGAATTATACTTTTTATTCCATACTCATTTAATTTTGAAACAATATAATCTGTAAGCTGTTCCATAGATTGTGGTTTTACAAAAGGAGGATTTTCTCCAAAACCCGGGTAATCTATTGCAAAGTATGGGACGTTTTCTTTTTCAAATGCTTCAAATTGATACATATACATTTTTTTATTTAATGGGAATGCATGTAGAAAAAGTACAGCTGTTGGAAAGTTTGATTTTAGCATTACTTTAACTCCTCCTTTATAATTTGTTTGTAATGATAAATAAAGTATAAATCCATTTTTACAACAAATAAACCTGACATTTAGCATACTAAAAAGTTTTATAAAGACTTAAATTAGTTTATAATTGAGATTAAGTATAAATTAGAGGTGTGAAAATATGGAACATTTAGTTGACTACATAATAGGTGGCTTAATATTTGCTGGTGCAGGAATTTATTTGTTTTTTAAATTTAAAAATGAAATTCAAAAAGGTAAATGTGCCAACTGCTCACTTTATGAAGGGTGTAGTAAAGAACATAAAATTAAAATTGATTAACTTTTACACAAAACTCGCAAAACCCTGTGATTTTAACTTATAAAGCATTTCAAGGAGTTTGTGGGTAGTATGTATAAAATCTGTATTTACTAATATTTCTTTATCCCTAAGCTTTACCTTTAATAAATTGTTTTCAATAGCAGGTATCCCTTTAAGATTTTCTCTTATATCTTTTATTAAAGATTGTTCATTATTTTCAGTTTGTTTTGGTTTTAAATCTAATAATTTCAAAAACTCTATAATAGGTTCTTCTAATCTTTGTCTTGTTCCATGGAATTTTGGAAGGATTTTCATTTTTATGGCTAAATCAAAAGCTTCATCTAAATTTTCAAATTTAAATATAGAGTTTTCGCTGTTATATAAAAACATAGCAATTTCATCAAAAACTCTATAACCAAAGTGTAAATTATAACCTTTTAGAGTTCCATTTATTTCATTCAATTTTTCTAAATATTTCTTATGTTCTTCACTATCAAAGAATTCTTTTATTTTTTTCTTCTGAATATCTGAAAATTCCCCATTATTTATAAAATCTTCTTTTAAATTAGGAATATTTATATTTTCTTTGCTATTATCACTATTTAAAAACTCAATATAATTTTCAAAATCTTCAACATCGAACTCTATAGTAAATGCTCTGTCTAAAACTTTTGGTGAAAATATATGGGTTGTTTCGTCTATATTCACAGTTCCAAGAAAATAAAGGTTTGGTGGTAAGAATAACTCTTCTGGTTTTTCTTCTGTTCCTTCACTGTGAAGTTTTATACTTTGAGAGGTAAATTTGTAATTATTTTCGTTAATTTCAAAATTGCCAAGTTTGCTAATAAATTCTCTAAATTTATCTTTTTCTAATGCGTTGTCTTTGTTTTCAAATTTCTTAGTTTCAAGGACTGATAAAAAATCTGCAAAATAATACTCAACTCTTGCAAGATTCATCTCATCAAATAAAATAAAAAATGGGTCTGCTTCTTTCCCCTTTTCCAAATAATTACTAGAAGCTTTAAGTATAAATTCTAATAGAGGTGTAGATTGGTACTGGTTTTTTAACGGGTTATAAAAACCAAGTAGAGATTTGGTGTCTTTGAAATCTGGGCGAATAGGAAAAAATAAGTGATTGTCTCCAAAATATTTAACAAACTCCTCAAATATTTTTGTTTTTCCTGTTCCAGATAATCCGGCTAAAATAACAAAACCTTTTGTTTTTAGGCTGTTATAAAAAGAATTTATTGTATAAGAGGGAAGTTTTAAGTTTAAGAAAATATTAGTTTTAGAATTATACATGTTAGTTTCCTGTTTGATTTCAAACTCTTCTGTTTTATTATACTGCTCAGAAAGTGAAAAACAATCTCCAAAAATTTCCGATTCTAATAAACTATCAATATTATCTAACCTTATAATATTTTTCTGTCCAGGAACATAATGTCCGAGTTTTTCAATTTGTTCTACTTCCTCTTTAGAAAGATTTTCTCTTTCTTTCAAAACTTTTAAAACAAAAATATTTTCCCATGGTTTCTCATATTGTCTTGCCCATCCTAATTTGTCACCAAAATTTCCAGTTGGTTCCTTAAATTTTCCTAAAATTTTAGTTAAATAAGATTTATTTCCCATTATAATTAGTACACAATCACCAGAATTAAATAAATTAAAAGCCTTTTTCCCAAAATCCCAAAAATTTACTTTTTCCTCCCTTTCTATTGTTTGTAAACCTTCTTGTACCTTTTTTATCGTATATTCTGTAGAATCTTTTACTTTTTTTAAAGTTTCATCAATAGTAAAACTTTCTTCTAATGTTTTTTTTGCATTTTGAACATAACTTTTATAAACTTTTGCGTATATTTCCATATTAACATCCTTTATTATTTCGAATTATATTCATTCTCGCTATTCGCTGATTTCATATTTAAATTTTTAAATCCAAATTTATATAACCTATTCCATTAAAATTTAAATTATTTTTTATTAATTTCTCTAAGTTTACTATAAAAATTTCTGAGTTCCTAGAATAAAACTTTCCTTCTCTGTTATCTCCCAAACATACAGCTACAGCAAATTTTGCCCTCAACCCATCTTTATAATAATGCATATTTTTTAAAATATCTTGTCTATTGTTTTCAAAAATCCTAAACTTTGCATCAAAAATAAACTTTTTCCCTTTATACTCTATTAGAAAATCTGGTCTAAATTCTAATTCTGAATAGCTTCTTTTAGTAGGCTGAAAATACAAAGTCAATCCATTTCTAAACTTAAATTTAGCCGTTTCATAAATAGTTTTTCCCTTTTTTCTTTCTTCAAAATCTTCAATAATTCTATAGTTCCCAAATTTTTCTTTTAATTTCTTCAATAATTTTATTAATACATAATATTCCCATAAAGTAGCCATATCTTTTAAAGAGAATGTCAAGTCTAAATTTTTTAAAAACTGAGGAGTAAATGAAGAATAGAAAAGCCTGTAAATCTGAAACAATTCTCTGTATCCAGCTTTTTTCATTAAAACCTGTGAATTTGAAGGGAAATAATCTAGATTTCCAACTTGTGAAAAAACATCTGATTGAAGGGTGTATTCTATTTCTTCCTTTATCTGTTTAAAATCTTCAAAAGAAGAAAATTCTTTTAAGTCTTCATCTATGTTTTTTTCAATTTCTTTTAAAAAATGTTTTATAAACCTGTTTTCTAATGTGTCAAAAGTTTCTTCTGTTTCATACTGCAAGACTTTTACAGGCGAGTATCTACAATCAATAACTCCATTTTCTATTTGGTACATAAATTCTGGACTGCTAACTATATCAACTAAAACATTCTCATCAACATAACTAACTTCATCCACAGTTTTATAGATTTCATATTCCAAAGGTTTTTTATGAGGACTGGATAATACAATATGTATTGAGTTAATAATTTCCTGTTTCTTCTTTAATAAAAGCAAAAGTTTAAAAATCAAACTTTCATTTCCTTTTCCTTCTTCAACAGATGTTTCAAATAAAGATAAGGTAAAAAATATATTTTCTTTTGATAGTTCTCTTAGTATTAGTTTCAAAAATTTATCAAAAATACAATCGTAGAGTTTATTAAAGGGAGTTTTTGGGCAATCTAATAAATATAAATTTTCTAAATGTTCTTTTAACTTTGGTGAAATAACAAGATGTTCTTCATCTAAATACCCACAAAAATTTTTAAAATGTATAAAATCCGTCCCAAACTCTATTTTTTCTGATTCTTTATAATAGTTCTTTAATTCTTTATTTTCGTTGGAAAATTCATTTATTTTTTCAAAAAGCCTTTTATCTTTTTTTGTTATCGTTTCAAAAATAATTTCCATAATTATTACCTTTTATTCTTTCTACTAATATTTTAAAATGGAAACTTAGATTAGGTAATTTAAATTTAAAAAAGATTTAAAATTCAAAATCTTATAAAAACTATTTCAATTTTACATAAAAAAACTATTGACAACAAATCGTACAGACTTTACCCATTATATTAGAAGAAGGAAATATTAACTGGGAATATTCCTCTTCTTATCAAAACCGCTCTATACTCCCAGTGAATCTAATTTAAAAGGAGGGCTTAGTATGCCTGAATATTTATCTCCGGGAGTCTACGTTGAAGAAATTGAAATTGGAGCAAAACCAATAGAAGGTGTTTCTACCAGTACAGCTGCCTTTATTGGATTGACAGAAAAAGGCGATGAATACAATAACAAACCTACACTGGTAACGAGCTGGGGTCAGTTTGTTCAAAAATTTGGAAGATACGCAGACAACGCTCCTTATATAGCTCCAGCAGTACAGGGATTTTTTCAAAACGGTGGGAAAAGATGTTTTATTGTAAAAGTTCCTGAAGGTAGCGATGAAAATGAGACCATATCAAACATTATTGGAACAGATGGTGGGGCTGGAAATAGGACAGGAATACAGTCCTTAATAGAAATTGATGATGTAAATATCATTTCAACTCCAGGTATAACAGATGAAAACGTACAAAAAGCCTTAATAACCCATTGTGAAAATATGAAAGACAGATTTTGCATTCTTGACCCTCCTGAAAATGCAAACCTATCAGAAGTACAGACCCATAAAGATAAAGTAGTATCAACAAAAGGATACGCAGCCCTTTACTATCCGTGGATAAAAGTAAATGTAGAAAAAGGTGAAGAAGTAGATGTCATTATTGGTGGAGAAACAGTTAAAGAAACAAAAGTTAGTTTTGAACAAAAATTTATGCCTCCAAGTGGATATATTGCTGGAATATATGCAAGAACAGATACAGAAAGAGGAGTACATAAAGCCCCTGCAAATGAAATGGTAAGAGGAGCTTTAGAACTTAAAATCCCAATAACAAAAGGGGAGCAGGATATTTTAAATCCAAAAGGTATAAACTGTATCCGTTCTTTCTCAGGAAGAGGAATTTTAGTATGGGGTGCAAGGACTACAGCCAGTGACCCTTTATGGAAATATAT
>JALSSE010000467.1 GCA_026984415.1 Hydrogenothermaceae bacterium
TGCTTTTGGTGTGATGTTAGCTATTTCTCCAAAAGCAACACTTATAATTGGTGGGATATGGATAGGTTCGTTTTTAGTATCTGGATACGTTTCCCTATCCTCAATACTTGCCTCTATACTTGCACCGATTATAGTTTTATATATTGAAAAAGATGTGTATTTAACTTTTGCAACGTTGATTATGGCAATTATTATTGTTTTAAAACATTCTTCAAATATAAAAAGACTAAAAGAAGGTACAGAAAGTAGATTTCTACACAGATAAATCAAAAATCCTCTAAATCTGGATTAACAGGAACTGT
This sequence comes from Hydrogenothermaceae bacterium, assembly GCA_026984415.1. The sequence continues at coordinate 303 of JALSSE010000467.1, forward strand.
TCCATACTTTGCCCTTTCAACAAAAACATTTCTGCCATCTACTTTAACCCTATTATCAACAATCCATTTAATAGCCTGTGGATATATCCTGTGCTCAAACTCAAGTATTCTTTCAGACAAACTCTCTTCAGTATCCTCTGGTCTTATAGGAACAACAGCCTGAATTATAATAGGTCCATTATCCAACTCTTTTGTAACAAAGTGGACTGTACATCCTGTAAATTTTGCCCCATAATCTAAAGCCTGTTTCTGAGCTTTTAATCCCTGAAAAGCCGGGATAAGAGAAGGATGAATATTAACCAATTTTCCCTCAAAAGTTTCAATAAATCTATCACTTAAAATTCTCATATATCCAGCTAAAACAACTAAATCTGGATTATGTTTTTTTATGTATTCAGAAATATAAATATCGTATCCTTCCCTTGAAGAAAAGAAAGAAGGGTCAATAAATTTGGCCTTTATATTATATTTTTTGGCAATTTCTAAGCCTTTAGCTTCCTTTTTATTAGACAACACAAGCGTAATTTTTGCATCTATTTTACCTTCTTCGATACCCTTAATTATAGCTTCTAAATTTGAGCCTCTACCAGAAATAAGAACAACTATATTCATTAAACCTTCCATAAAATTTTTGACAAATTATAACATTAAAATCGTATAAAAATAAAAAAAGCTCCCCTTTTGGGGAGCTTAATGGAAGGGAGGAAATTAAATCTTAAATTATTTCCATCCTTTTATTACAATTTCTTGAGCTTTTTTGTATGGGAATTTCTTAACTAAGTCTTTCACTGATAATTCTTCATCACCTTCTCTCATGTAGTGAATGAGAACAACAGAAGCCCAGTAGTCATTTTCGTATTTAGTTCCTTTAAGCTCTACAGGAACACCTTTTTTATTAACAGTATGACAAGCTGCACATGTAACAGGTCCTGCATACTTTCCATCAGGTGAGAACTGTAAAGCCTGTTCGTGTGTTGTCAAGTCTACAGTATTGTCTGGACCTTCGTATCTAACAGGATATAATCCGTGTATAGATTCGTGACAAGACTGACAAGCAATTTTTCCATGGGCTTTTGAAAATCTGTATAGTGCATATTTGTTGTTCTGGTCAACTGGGAAGTACTCTCCACCTAAACTTTCAACAAATGGAGCTAAGTGACAGTTTGCACAATGAGGTTCAGCTGGAGCCAACCACCAGTCAGAACCAGCAGATGCTGCTTCATAAGGAACAGGGCTTCCTTCTTTAGCATTCCAAGGTAAAAGTTTTAATTTTCCTTTAACTTTAGTAGCTTTAACTAAAGTAGCACCTTTGTGTTCACCCCAGAAAGAGTATAACTCGTCTGGACCAGGGTCAACCATCTTCTTGAATTTTTCTTTATCTCCACCAGCAACAACCCTAATAATTTCTTCAATAGATTTGTTTCTTAAAGTTTTTCCTTTTTGGGTAACAGGGTTTTCTAATTCATCATATTTGTAAAGTTCCATAGTTAACTGGTTGTGACAGTTTGAACATGTTAATCCTCTTTTTTCATCAATAGGTTTTCCGTTTTCATCGGTCATGCTGATATTTCTAAGCATGTATTTTCCAATTTCATTTAAGAAGAATGGAGGTTTCACATCAGGGTTTGTATGTGCATCCCTTCTTAAGTAACATCCACCACCTGCAACCCTCTGGTCAGAATCAGAAAATCTTGGATTTCCGTAATCATCAATTATGCTGTAAGGGTTATCAACCATTTTTTCAACCCTTTTAGCTTCTGACTGCCAGTGGGTTGGGTGACAAGCCTGACAGTTTTGAGTTCTTCCAGCTGCATCAGGCATTGGAACGAAAGCCATATGGGCTGAGTGCATTGCTTCAGTTAATGTTTTAGCTTTTACAACTTTATATCCAGTAGCTGTTGGTCTTGGTTCTACAAGGTTACCTGAAACATTATCACCGTGACAGTCTGTACAGTTTACATGAGATACAGAACCAAGTCTTAAGTTAGTAGCATTTGGATTATATTCTTTCAAGAAATTTGTTCCATGGTGTGCATCGTGTAATTCAAGAATATTAATTGAACCTTCGGCTAATCTTGCCATATACTCTGTTTCATCTGGATAGTTCTTAATCCAGTAGTTAAATTCCTGTTTGTGTCTTTTTAAACCTTCTTCTCTTGCCATTTTAGAAGCAATACCTTCTCCAGAGTGACATGCATAACAGTTTGGAATATCAACAGGGTTTGTTCCAAAGAACTCAACTGGTTTTCCAGCAACTAAAATAGGTTTTCCATTTTTATCCCTTAACTGAACCATAGAGTATTGGAAAGGCTGGAAATCTTTATTAGTAATAGTTCTGATAGAACCAGTTCTTTCACTATCGTAAAATGCAGTTAAAGGTAATCCTAATGCATCCCAGATATAAGATGCTGTAAGTTTGATAGGTACGTCTTTAACCTGTGGGACCAATGTATCTGTGAAAACAATGTTTCCACCATCTTTTCCTGCATAATCAAGGTACCCACCGTATAAAGGTTTTCCACTTGGACCAGCATCTATAGGAATTGAGAAGCTCTTACCAATTCTAATTCTCTTGCTTTCTTTTCCTGCTGCCCCTGGTGGAATTGTACCTTCAAGGTCTTTGTAGATGAATAAATGTGTCCAGACATAGTTTGCAACACTGTCTCCCGGGTCATTCATATCACCATCACCGTTAACATCTTTAGGAACAGACCAGTATTTCATCTTATTCCCTTCAGAGTAACGGTTGTCCTTCACCCAGTAGTACATTTTTACGTCATCTTTTGGAGATAACAACTTAGGCTTTTGCCCGTTAACCCCAGCTTTAACCGCCTGAGCCTGAATACTGTTGTAAGGTGGAATTACACAACAGTAAGTTATGTCAAATCCTACACAGTGCATTCCAAGCTCGTAGTTGATAAAAATGTTATAAGGGTTACGTGGATTAAATAAACCCTTTTTACCTTCCACCTTATTTAACATATCAAAGCTAAACGGTGGGTTGGTATCGTACTTTGCTGCATGGGCATCTATTGATGATAATGCAGTCAACCCTGCTACAGCTATAGCAGAGTAGAGATAGTGCCGAAACCTCCTTTTTCTCATAGCTAACCTCCTTAAAAGATATTAAAAAATCTTATTTTTCGTTATAAAAGTAAATACATACTATCAAAGATATTCTTAAAAATATATTAACTATATTTATATGTCAATATTATTAGCTACACTGCATATCATTATATATTAAACTATTAAAAATAATCCACTTATATTAATATAACTATTTTAAATATATTCTTATAACTTTTAGCCAAATCTTTTCGTCAAAAAATAAACTTACTTTTAGTGAAAACTTGCATTTTCATAAGTTATTTAAAACAATAAATTTTTTTAAAAATTTTAAATTTTACTTAAAAAGTTATTGACAAATAACGTGATGTAAATCATATTTAAAGTATCTTTTAAATATGGAGGGTGGCTATGGAAAGCATCTATGATTTATTAAAGAAAAAAGGATATTCCCGCCGTGATTTTTTAAAGTTGTCAGCAGCTCTTACAGCAGCTTTAAGCCTTTCACCTGAAATGGTTCCGAAAGTAGCCCACGCCCTTGAAACAAAACCAAAACCAGTCGTTATATGGCTTGAATATCAGGACTGTGCAGGTTGCTCAGAATCATTTATAAGAAGTACAAATATACTGCCAACAGAAGTTTTATTAGATGTTATAGATTTAGAATATCACGAAACTCTTATGGCTCCTGCAGGAGAATTTGCTGAAGCATCAAAAGAAGAAGCAATGAAAAAATATAAAGGTCAGTACATTTTAGTAGTTGAAGGTTCAATACCTACAGGAAATCCTGGATATTGTACAGTAGCAGGAAAAACAGCATTAGACCAGCTTAAAGAAGCAGCAGAAGGAGCAGCTGCAATTATGGCAGTTGGAAGCTGTGCTTCATGGAGCGGAATACCAGGAGCAAATCCAAACCCAACTGGAGCAGTATCAGTTCAAGAAGCATTACCAGATAAACAGGTCATTAATGTGCCTGGATGTCCTCCTATTGGAGATGTGATTGTTGCAGTAATTGCTGAATACTTAATATTAGGAAAAATTCCAAAATTAGATGAAATGGGAAGACCAATATCCTATTATGGACAGACAATTCACGACAGATGTTACAGAAGACCATTTTACAACTCAGGACAGTTTGCAAAATCATTTGACGATGAAGGAGCTAAAAATGGACACTGTCTTTACAAAATGGGTTGTAAAGGTCCAGTTACAAGAAACGCCTGTTCTACAATAAGATGGAACGGAGGTTTAAGTTTCCCAATACAATCTGGGCATCCTTGTTTTGGATGTGCAGAACCTGATTTCTGGGATAGAGGACATATATATACTCCCCTTTCTGTTGTTTCTTCTGGAATAGGAGGAAAAGAAATAGGAACAGCTATAGCAGTTGGTGCTGCAGCTGGAGCAGCTGTTAAATGGATAACTAATATTGGGAAAAAAGGAGGGGCTTAATTATGGATTTGGCATTTCTTGATTTTGTAAGGGGACCTCTTTTAAAGTTTGCATTAATAGTTTTTTTCTTTGGAATAGCTTATAGAGTTGTACGGGTTATTATGTGGGGAGTTCCTAAAAATAGAGCAAAACCAAAAGGAAACCCTGCAGTTTCTGCCCTAAAAACACCTTTTTTAAAACCTTTTAGAGAAATAACTTTTAAAGATGTAATATCAAAAAGGGCAATCCAGTATATTGGTGGTTTTACCTTCCATATAACATTTTTACTTTTAGTATTCTTCATCCCTCAACACTCATTTTTATGGACTGAGGTTTTAGGTATTAAGCTTCCCTATTTTTCTTCAACTATTTCAAATATACTTGCCTATGGTGCATTACTTTCTGTTTTAGCCCTATGGCTCAATAGATTTACTTCTCCTGTATTAAGACTTTTAACTGGTGCAAATGAACATATAGCCAATTTTTTAATTACATTAACGATTTTATCAGGAATTGTGGCTACACAATGGGTAGGTGGGGGGACTTACATAACAGCCCTCGGAATTCATATGCTTTTTGCAGATTTACTTATTATTTACATTCCATTCAGCAGACTTGCCCATTTTATTGATTACTTTTTCTCAACAGGATTTTATGGAAGAAGTATTGGAATATTAGGTGTTAGAGAATAAGGAGGGTTAAAAATGATTACCCAGATTGAATCAAAAACAAAAGAACAGATAACACAGGAAGATATACAAAAGTTTTACGACTATGTAAAAAATAATATAAACAATGGGGAAATAGTTTCCCATTTAGAAGCGTGTGTAAGGTGTGGACTATGTGCTGAAGCCTGCCACTACTATTTAGCACAAAATGTATCTGGAGAACCAAGGCCAGAACTTGTTCCAGCCTATAAAGGAGATTTGTTAAGGGATATTTATAGGGAAAATTACACAGTTTTAGGAAGACTTAAGAAAGCGTTAGGTTTTGGAGTAAAAATAACCCCTGAAAAACTAATTGAGCAATCAATGATTGCCTTTGATACCTGTTCTAACTGCGATAGATGTGCAAGAATATGCCCTATGGGAATAGAAACTCCTATTTTTACTGCTCTTTTAAGAGGAGCTTTAACAGAAGCAGGAGTTACTCCACCAGACATTGCAGGGGCTGTAAACGCTGCTTTACAGGTTGGAAGTCCTTTTGGTATTACAATTGACCAGTATAAAGAAACTATAAAAAAATTAGAAGAAGAACACAATGTTGAA
>JALSSE010000468.1 GCA_026984415.1 Hydrogenothermaceae bacterium
GATTGTTTAATGCTTTTTCCCATTCTTTAATATTTTCCAAACTCCCGGAAACAGGTTCTACGCCCAACGCTTTCAATTTCTTTTCCGATTTTTCAGAACGAGCAAGGCCTGTCACTTCAAAGCCTTCTTTTTTCAACCTTTTAATGACCTCTTGTCCTAAAAATCCTGTTCCTCCTGTTACAAATACCTTTTTATTCATTTCTGTCATTATTAAGCCTAACGTTAGGGATATACGAAGTTTTTCTGGAACGAAGTGGAAGAAAAATTTGGGTGAAGCCCGAGCCGAAGGCTGAACCGTATATCCATTGTTATACACCCCGACGACCGAAGAGAGGAGAGCTCAGCGTGGCACGAAGCGTAGCTGAGTGAGTTCAAAAAATATTTTTCGTTCTTATTCATTTAGATAGACTTTCGTTTATTTCTTATAAATTTGATTTTTTCATTTTTCTTTTTCCAAGAGGGGTTAGGTTTGAATTGGAAAAAGGAAAACTCCTTATTTTAACTATTCCAATCTTCCCAATTAACAGAATCATTTATATCTAAATCATAAAGTAATTTCTTATTTCTTTTTTTGTCAAAAGCAATGACAAAAAACTTTTTATTTATGGTATTTGAATATTTTGAAGTTCTCTCTTTGATTTCTCTTAATTTATTAATATCCTTTTGAATAATCTGCTTATATTTATTGTCCGAATTCTTATCATTCGGACGCCGTAGTTTTATTTCAATAATTGCATAATATCTATTAAACCCATACCCTTTTGAAGGTAAAGGAAAAATATTATCATTTATTTGTAAATCATTTTTATCAATAACAACTAAATCACTTCTATACTTTAATTTATTTCTGCCATTTTGATTTCCACCATACCAACGAACTTCCGCATGAACGGAAACACTTCTAAAACCTCTTAATCCTGAATGTAGTTTTGCAAATAATTTACAACGAACATCATCTTCTGTTAGAAAACTTTTAGGATTTCTATTTTGGCTATAAAAACTTTCGATAATATGTTTTATTCTTTCGTTCATAGTTACCATAATTATTTATTTTTTTCTGGACTTTTAACTAACAGTATCAAAGCCGCCAATCATTTCTCCTTCGTGCCTATTAACACCAGTATATTCTAAACTTGAGTCTTCATATCTTTTAAATTTATATACGGCGTCATTCATAAGAGTACTATTAAATAAATTTAGACTAACTAACAATTCAAAATCTTCTACAGTTAAACCTGTAACTTTTTTAAATAATTTTGGTTCAAGTTTAGTAATTACATCTTTTAGCGTTCTTTCTCTGTAATCTGTTAGATACATAAAAATAGGAATTCTTGTTGCAAACTTTATCAACTTTTGTTGTATTTGTTTTCTTTTACTTTTATATTCTTTTTCCTCTTCAGTTAATTGCTTTTTTTCTTTAGGGGTCAGATTTTTCTCATTTGCTTTCTTTTTTAAGTCTGTAACAGATTCTGACTTATTGATAATTGTTTCAATATCTTGATTTAATGACCTAAATCCTTCAATATTCATTAAAACTTCCATGGCTTTTTCATTTGCCATTAATCTTCGTAAAGTATCATTATCAACATTTACTAATAATGCACTTTCCCAACGGCGAGCAAGAAGTGTTGCAGTAGTTCCACTCATTACGATATCTAACACACCTTTAGCATCAATCTCTTTCATAGAACTTCCGTCATAGGCTAATATTGGTAGGAATTTAATGAATTCTTCCACCTTTTTCTCAGGATCATCTTCTTTTACATTTAATTTAGAGCTATAATCTGCAACTTGTGATAACGCCCTATTGGGTGCAAAGTCAAATATATAGCACTCCTTTTTTAGAATTTCTTTTTTATTAGGTGATTTTCCATCGGGATTATCAACTACCCAAGGAGATTGTGCTCTAAATGCTGTTTGGAAATATGTTTCGGGACTTTTTAAATTTCTTAACATAAATACTGCAGACCAAGGTTTTACAGTTACACCTGTTGTAAGCTTTCCCGTAGAAAGAGTTATGGTTTTAGTTTCTAAGGGGTTTGCCATTGCTTTTTTAACAGGTTCTAATGCCTTTACACCTATTCCTGCTTTAGGTCCTGCAGCAACAATTATTTTATAATCATGGTAAAAAGTATTTTGCCTTTCCATCATTAAGTTTCTCATTGCATAACAAGAAGCAACGGACGGTAAAAACCAAAAAGTATGGGTTAGTATTTGTAATAATCGAGCATCTGAAAAGGGAAAAGGAGGTTTCTTAGCACCAAGTTTTAAATCATCAAGAGTAGTTTCTAAATAAGCTCCCCTAATTAAATCTAACCATTTCTGAACGTAATCTTTATAAACAAACTCTATTTTATCGAGAGGTATAGAATTTCCTTTTTCATCTTTATCTTTTGCTTTAAAAAATACATTCAAATCAAACTCATTAAACTCTCCGCCTTCTGCAATATGCTTTATACTATCAGGCATTTGATAAGTCATCATAATCATTTTTGGTAATTCTTTATAGGGGTTTAGTCCCTTAGAATAATCCCAAATTTCTTTAGCGTTCTGTTCGTCAGAATAGGTCCAATTAAAGATTTGGTCTTCAATAAATTCACCAGAAGCAATTGCCCTAAAAGGCGTTCCTGAAAGATATAAGTAATATTTTGTTTTAATAGGAATTATTTTTTCTGCCTGTTCAACCCCTTCCTTAAATGCCTGTTTCGCAATGGAGTCTATATCTTTGTCTTCTTTTTCAATTTGTTTTATTTCATCTAATGTTTCTTCATCTTTTTCAAAAAGATTCTTTGCATTTTCCCGCCAAGAACCATAATGATACTCATCAAAAATAACCAAATCCCATTCTGTTTCGTGCACCCATTTATTCTTTTCTTTTATGCCCCCAGCTGGATTTTTACCCAGAAAGTCTTGAAATGAACCAAAGACAACAAAAGGTTTTGATTGGTCTAAATCCTCAAATTCTAAGTTGTTATTCTTTGAATAAAATTGCCAACCCTTAAAATCTTTATGTAACATTAAATCTTCTTCCCACGCGTTCTCAACAGCAGGTTTGAATGTAAGCACCAAAACTTTTTTTGCCCCCATCTTTTTTGCTAAATTATAGCTTGCAAAAGTTTTTCCAAACCTCATTTTAGCATTCCACAAAAAACGAGGAGCTTTTTTAGGATATTCTTCTTTAAACTTTTTATAATAATCTATTGTTTTTTCAACAGCCTTTTCTTGTTCAGGCCTCATCTTAAAATCATATATTCTTTTTTGAATATTTTCTGTTCTGTTTTTTATTGCTAATATTGCTGCCTTAACATCTTTTACACGGCAAGCAAACCATTCTCCATCCGGATTTGCAAAATCATTTCTTCTTAACCAATCATGTATATCTTTATCAGTAAAAGTAGTACCATCATTTCTTATAGCATCTTCTTCTAAAAGAATATTGTACTTAAGTCCTGCGGTACCTAACTGCTCTTTAATTCTTTCTCTTACATCTCTTGTTGTATAACCAATTTTAAGCAAACCTTTTCTATTTTCAGCATCAGGAATTTCATAAGCATAAATCTTTGGCTTAAGTTCGGGTCTTTGTGAAAAGTATTTATTATTCATCTTTATCTTCTTTAATTAATTTTATTAATTGTTTTTGTAATTCTTCTTTATTTGGCAGATAAAGTTGATATTTACTTACAAATAGCTTATTGGATATGTTTTTTGTTGCATATTCCACAAGTATTTTGTCTTTATATGCTCCTAAAACAATACCAATCGGCGGATTGTCATTTTCCGTGTTCTCTTCTTCGGCAAAATAGTTTAAATATAAATTCATTTGGCCAATATCATTATGCTCAACTTCTCCTCGCTTTAAATCAATAAGGACAAAACATTTTAAAATTCTATGATAAAAAACCAAATCAACGAAAAAATGCCTATTCCCAATGGAGATTTTATATTGCCTTCCAATAAAAGCAAACCCCTTTCCTAATTCCAATAAAAACTTTTCAAGATTATCTATTAACTTCTTTTCAATCTCGCCTTCTAAATACAATTTTTTTTGCGGAATATCTAAAAACTCAAACACATAAGGATCTTTTATAATATCTTTTGGCTCTGATATTTCCTGACCTGATTTTGATAATTCAAGCACACCTTTTTTATCTTTGCTTAAAGCAAGTCTGTGAAAAAGCATACTTTTCATTTGCCTTTTTAATTCTCTAACACTCCAATTTTCTTTCTCACATTGTTTAACATAAAAGCTCAATTCTAAATCATCATCTATTTTTAAGAGTTCAACATAATGACTCCAAGTTAATTTGTGAGAAAGTCTCTTGCTTTTTTCAGATTTTCCAGACAGCGTCTGGAATTTTGAGAATCGTAGGTAAAAAGCTCGCATCTGAAAAAGATTAGATTTGCTGAAACCTTTTCCAAGATCTAAGGTAAGGTCTTTTGATAATCTTTTTAATAATTGTTCTCCATACTTTGCTTTAATATTTCCTTTCTGTTCGTATTCAACAATGTATTTACCTATATTCCAATATGTTTGCAATAAAATCGTGTTAATAGATTTGTATGCTTTTTGTCTGCCTTCGTAGAGTAATTCTTTTATTTGCTCTTTTAGTTGTTTATAATTTTTTGGTAATATCTCTTTCATTTTTTATTCCATTGGCTTAATCATTGATTCAATAAAATCAATCTCTTCTTTCGTTAAACCATATTTTTTGTAAAGCTGTTTGTCTATTTCAGGAATTGATTTGCTCCAATCAATGTCTGAGTTTGAGGTAAAGTCTTGGAGAGGAACATATGCATACCCTCGTTTCCAAGTATCTTGAGAAATTTTTGTAAAAGATATCAATAGATGGAAGAATTTTGTATTCATATAAGAAATTACATTTTTTGCTGTCTCTTTTTTATCAAAAGGTCCAATCACTAAATATGTTTCAGTACAACAAGTATTTGGTTCAACAATAAAAGGTTTTATTCTGTCTTTTGATAAATTGCCAACCCCCCAAGCTTTTGGAACAAATATCTTTATTTTATTAATCCACACTTGATTTTTTAATACCTGATCTCTTCTGATATAACCTATTTTTTGATTAGCATAGATTTTGACAGAATTTTTGAACGGTTTATCTTTGAAATCACTAAAAAATCCTCTCAGACCAAATGGTTTGCCGGAACTAACAACTTCTGAAAAGCTTTTTTCCTTTTTTGCCAAAACCTTTTTCAAAATTGGAATAGCTTCATTATATCTAATAAAAATATCAACACCTTCTTCTAATAGCGGCCTTTCCATTTCAGAAACAACTTTTCCTTCTTCGTGTGATATAACTTTACATAATCCGGGATTGTCTCTATCCCATAAGAAATAGCAAACACCACCTTTTATCTCAACACCGGGAAAAACCTCTCTTGCACTGAAAAAATCATGTAAAACTCTTATTCTATTATCACTAAGCATTTCTTCTCTAAATTTATCCAAGCCCTTTCCTCCGCTAAACCATCTCGAAGGAATAATCATTGTTAAGTATCTGGGATTGAGTTTTTTTGCCTGCTCAACAAATAAGTGGTAAATTGGCTTAGCACTCGCTTGTGCTCCGCCATCGCTTAATTGATACGGTGGATTTCCTATGATTACATCAAATTTCATTTCTTTGCCTCCAAATAATTTTAATGTTTTTTCGGGTGTTTTATGAATAAAAGCATACGCATGGGTTTCCAAAACATCATCTCTTTCATAAACATCCTGACTTGCCCCACAATATTTACACTTCCCATTTTCCCAAGTATGTTCAACCTTGTCAAAATATATATTGCCTTTTTCATTTTTAAATGCTGTGCAAACAGAGTATTTTCCATTAGCTTTTTTGGAACAATAAACAGTTCTTCTTGATAAAAGTGCTGTTAATTCTGTAATTGCTATTCCAAAGATTTGTTTTGTATAAATATGGTTTAATCTTTCCTGTAAATCAGGAAATTCTTTTTCTAATCCTTTAATAAGTCGTTTGGCGATTTCTCTTAGAAAAATTCCTGACTTGCTTGCAGGATCCAAAAAAGTGGTGTTTGGATTTTCAAATA
>JALSSE010000469.1 GCA_026984415.1 Hydrogenothermaceae bacterium
GTTTTTCCCTAATAATTCAATAAATTTTCCAATTACAGGATGATTTAAAGGTTCTCCTCCACCTATAAGAACAACAGCTTTTACTCCACACTCAATAAATTCCTCTCCTAATTTCATCAAACGTTCGTTTGAAAAACTATTTTTGTTAAGTAAATCTCCACTGATACATCCTGGACATGCTAAATCACACATAGTTGTAGGGTCTAACTCTACTACATACGGATAATCTGGATAAAAAATCCTTTCAATAACATCTTTCTGATACAGTTTGTCCCGAAGTGATAGTCTCTTTTGATTTACTTCTATGTTAATCAAACCCATAATTGATATCTCCTTTATAAAAGAATTCTGTAAAAAGAAAGGGATTTTTATTTTTAATTTTCTTTATAAAAATTTTCGGTAGTTAAGTTAAAGACTTAATACTTTTTTTTAATTTCCGATAAGTTTTTCAAACAAAATTTGGGAGATTACATTGATTCCTTTTAATAAAGCAACATATACTGGGAATGAAGATAAATACGTGATTGAAGCGATAAAAAGCAGGAAAATTGGAGGTAATGGAAAATATACTAAATTATGTGAAAACTGGTTTGAGAAAAATCTAAATGCTGAGAAAGTTTTACTGACACCTTCCTGTACTTCTGCTTTAGAAATGACAGCAATTTTAATTGATATTAAAGAAGGTGATGAAATAATAATGCCTTCGTACACTTTTGTTTCAACTGCAAATGCATTTGTTATGAGGAGAGCAAAAATTGTTTTTGTTGATATTAAACCTTACACAATGAATATTGATGAAACAAAAATTGAAAAGGCAATAACAGAAAAAACAAAAGCCATAGTTCCAGTCCATTACGGTGGTGTTTCCTGCGAAATGGATAAAATAATGAAAATTGCTGAAAAATACAATTTGTATGTAATTGAAGATGCTGCACAGGGTATGATGTGTAGTTATAAAGGAAGACCTTTAGGAACTATCGGACATTTTGGAACATTTAGTTTTCACGAAACAAAAAATTATACAAGTGGTGGAGAAGGTGGACTTCTTATTATTAATGATAGAGATTTTGTAGAAAAAGCTGAAATAATTCAGGAAAAAGGAACAAATAGAAGCCAGTTCTTTCAGGGTAAAGTGGATAAATACACGTGGGTAGATGTAGGTAGTAGCTATCTAATTAATGATTTAAGTGCAGCGTATCTTTGGGGACAGTTAGAAAAAGCTGAAGAGATTAATAAATACAGGTTAGATATCTGGAATTATTACTACAAACTGCTTAAACCATTAGAGTTAGAAGGATTTATAGAACTTCCTATAATTCCATACTACTGTAAGCATAACGGTCATATTTTTTATATAAAAGTTAAAGATTTTAATGAGAGAAATAATTTAATAAACTATTTAAAATCACATCAGGTTTCTGCAGTTTTCCACTATGTTCCTCTTCATACATCTCCAGCAGGAAAAAGATTTGGAAGATTCCACGGTAAAGATGTTTTTACAACAAAAGAAAGTGAAAGATTATTACGGCTTCCAATTTTTTATGGAATCACAATAGAAGAGGTTGAACGTATTGCTTATTTAATACATGATTTTTATGTAAAACAGGAAAAATTTGCAGAAAAAGAGACTTTGTCTAATCAGATTTAAATTCTTTTATAATCACTCCATCTTTCATTTCTACAATTCTTGATGTTTTTTGTGCCAAATCCATTTCGTGGGTTACCATGATTATAGTAATTCCTTCTTTATTTAACTTTAGAAATGTTTCCATAACAATTTCTGTATTTTTAGAATCTAAATTTCCTGTTGGTTCGTCAGCAAGGATTATTGCAGGATTATTTGCCAATGCCCTTGCAATAGCTACCCTTTGCTGTTCTCCACCTGAAAGTTCATAAGGTTTCCTTTCTTCCTTTTCCTCAAGTCCAAGGTGTTTTAAAAGATAAAAAGCCCTTTCTTTTGCTTCTTTTTTAGGAACACCTTTTCTGATAAGAGGTATCATTACATTCTCGTAAGAGTTAAATTCTGGAAGTAGATAATGGAACTGAAAAACAAAACCTAACTTTTTATTCCTTATTTTTGCTAAATAGCTTTGATTTTTGAAATCTATTTTCTCATTTTCTAAAAAGACATCTCCTTCAGTAGGTGGGTCAAGCAGTCCTAAAATATATAAAAAAGAACTTTTACCAGAACCTGAAGCTCCTATAATACTTACAAATTCGCCTTTTTTAATTTCAAAATTTATCCCCTTCAATATTTCATAGTTTTTAATCTTTTTCTTTATATTTTTTGCTGTGAGAATAATTTTATCGTCCATTTTAAATATCCAAACCTAAAAAGATGAGCTAAAACCAAAGTTTAAAGTGATTTTCCGTGAAATATTTGGTTTTTCTATATCATCATCATAAGCAGTGTAAAAAGGAATTGAAATTCCAATGTTTGCATAAATATTTTTTCCTAATTTATTAATAAAAGGAACCCATTTTAAACTTAATTTTGAATATGGAGAAACATTTATCAAAATTAAAGAATCGTTGGCTTTTTTGTCATTAATTTCACTTTCGTAAAACCTCAAATAAGAAACAACAGCTCCAAACCACAGAGAGTTTTTAAAATATCCTTTTTCATAACCTAAAAAAGTAGAAAAAATATCTCCATAACTCCTATCATCTCCGTCAGGTGTGGTGTATGTCCCTGTAACTGTATAAGAAATAGAAAAGTAAGAAACATCTCTTTTTGTAATCTTTACAACAACATCTAAAGTTGGACCGTAATCAATAGAGCCTGTCCCTGTGCTTATATCCCTTTTGTCTTTTACTTTATACTTTCCTGTTGGAAGTTTTACTGTAAATGATGGAATAACCACTACATCTCTTCCTAACTTTTCATAATGGCTAAATTGTACAGATATATCACCTAACCCGTTGTTTTTTAATGTTTTGCTCCCTTTTTTTATTTTTCTGAAAACGTAAGGAATTCTAACCATTGTTCTGATGTTTATGCCATCACTGATACTGAAACCTATAGGTAAAGTGTAAACAGAAATATTTTCACTGACATAAGCCTGAATTCCGTAATAGTAGTAATAAGTTGTTCCTTCTTCCTGCAGTGGTCTTTCTGTGTATTTTTCTTCAATAGATTTAGCAGAACTTTCAAACATTCCAAGTCCTTCTTCAAACATATTTAAAGGTAAAAAGAAGGTGTTCTGGTCAATAGGTAGTATTTCCCCAAGTGTATCATTATAAACTTGATAAGCTTCAAGACCTCCTTCCACAAATGGCTGGAAAAAATCTATGCCTGCTTTACTTAATTTAAAATAAGTTTCTCCTGAAAAAGCGACATCAAAATGTATTATAAAAAAGAAGATAAAAAAGTACTTCTTCAAATTAAACTCCACAGTTTATTCTTATTCTATTTCGTTAATACTTCCTACATACATAATGATAAAGAAATTTAATACATTTTCTATCTCTCAAAAGTAGAATAATGTACGACTTTAACTTTTTTAGGAGTGTAAAGCAGATTAAGTAAATACCACCCTGTAATAAATCCACCTATATGTGCGTACCACGCCACTCCTCCCATAGTTGGTGGGGCAATCATAGCAAATAATACCTGTAAAAAGAACCAGTAACCAATAAAGAACCATGCAGGAAGAACAAATAAAATAGGGAAAGGTGGAATAAAGGTAAGAACTTTTGCATGTGGGTAAAGTTTTATATAAGCAGCTAATATTCCACTTATTGCTCCAGAAGCTCCAATCATTGGTATAGTTAAACTTCCTACGGCAATAGACACGAAAGCCTGTAAAAAAGCAGCTCCAAAACCACTTAAAAGGTAAAAAATAATAAATTTAAACTTTCCAAGTGCATCTTCAACGTTATTTCCAAAAATCCATAAAAAGAGCATATTCCCAATAATATGCTCCCATCCTCCGTGTATAAACATAGATGTAATTACATACTGGAATTTAAAATTAACAATATCCAAAGGTAAAAGTCCGTAAGTTTTCACAAATAGCTGAAGCTCTTGAGGTGAAAGGGTAAGCTCATAAATAAAGACCATACTGTTTATTAAAATAAGTGTAACTGTTACTATAGGAAAGTGTTTTGTTGGTATATTATCCTGAATAGGTATCATTTTATTCTCCTCTCAAAAATTATAGCTAACTTTTGTTCCAAATTTTTTCTTTGAAATCTCAAATTCTATTCCAAACTGAAATCTTGTTGTTATACTGTTGTGGAAAATTTTTCCTAAATAAACAGAACTGAGTCCAATAACTGTCCCTGCTACAACATCAGAAAAGTAGTGTTTATCTTCGTAAATTCTTCCAAAACCTATTAGAACAGGGATTGAATATAATAAATATGGAGTTATTCCTTTATTGTAAATTGAAGCGTATGTTCCAAAAAAGGCGAAAGCTACAGCTGTATGTCCTGACGGAAAAGATGCGTCAAAATCGTGAAATCCAAAATCCATAATTTTATCTGTATTTTCTGGTCTTTTTCTTCCTACAATCAGTTTAATCGGTAAAACTATGGAAGCAGCAATTATTGAGGATTCAACAGAAAGCTGGGAAGCGTAAGCAAATTTATTATTTTTTGTAAAATATCCATAAAGATATCCTAAAGCTCCAGCCCCAATAAGGTACTGTGGAGCAATTGAGCTAAAAGTTGAACCAATGTCGTCTATTGTTTCGCCTCTGTTGTGTTTAACAAACTTTTCCACCTCTTTATCTGCCAGAAATGAAAGTGCAATTGCTGGAATTCCAATGTAAATTAATTTTTTATTAAACTGTGGTTGCTTAATACTTTCCTGACCTAAAGAGCTGTCAGAAAATATTGAAAAAATTATTAAAAAACATAAAATAAAACTGGATTTTTTCATTTATTCTCCTAATTTTGAACAGTTATATCTATGTTAAAATATAAAAGTTATTCTATTAAAATAACAAAATTAAAGGGGTAAGAAAAGTGTTTGAACTCTTAACAGATAAATTCAGTAATGTTGTTGAAAAATTAAAAAGGGCAAAAAAGTTAGACGAGAAAACAGTTGAAGAAGCTCTGAAAGACATAAGAAGGGCATTATTAGAAGCTGATGTAAACATTGATGTTGTTCAGAAATTTATCTCTGATTTAAAACAAAAACTTGTAGGTCAGGAGCTTTTAAAAGGTTTAAATGCAGGAGAAACTGTAATAAAACTAATTTATGATGAACTTTTAGATGTTTTAGGTGAAGAACAGCCATTAGCAAAAGCTGAAAAACCTCCAACAATCATAATGCTTGTAGGTTTACAGGGAACAGGTAAAACAACAACAGCAGGTAAATTAGCTAAATATCTAAAATCAAAAGGTTTCAAAGTAGGTCTTGCTTCAACAGACGTGAGAAGACCAGCAGCTGCAAGGCAGTTATGTACATTAGCCCAATCAATAGATGTTCCCTGTTTTGTTGATGAAAATGAAAAAGACGCTATAAAACTTACAGAAAAAGTAATCAATCAGGCAAGAAATGCAGGGCTATCATACATAATTTTAGATACAGCAGGTCGTCTTCATATAGATGAAGAACTTATGGATGAACTTGTAAAGATAAAAGAAGATGTAAATCCCCACGAAATCCTGTATGTTGCAGATGCAATGCAGGGTCAGGATGCAATAAATACAGCTGAAGAATTCCACAAAAGGCTTGGTTTAACAGGGGTTATTTTAACAAAGTTAGACGGTGATGCAAAAGGTGGAATTGCCTTATCTGTTAGAAGGGTTATTGGAGTCCCTATAAAATTTATTGGTGTTGGGGAAAAAATAGAAGATTTTGAACCTTTCCACCCTGACAGAATTGCCCAGAGAATACTCGGATTAGGTGATATCCAGTCTTTAATTGAAAAAATGCAGTCTGCCATAGATGAAGATAAAGCCGAACAGATGGCTAAACGGGTAATGAATGCAGAGTTTACCCTTGAAGACCTTAAAGAACAATTACAGATGATAAAAAATCTTGGACCCCTTGAGAATGTGTTAAAGATGATACCTGGATTAGGTAGCAAGATAAAACATCTAA
>JALSSE010000470.1:0-2500 GCA_026984415.1 Hydrogenothermaceae bacterium
TGAAAACTTTTTTAAAGAGAAATAAGAGAAAGAAAATATTAATAATGCCAGTTGGAATTTCCAGTTCAGGAAAAACTACTTTTTACAAAAATATAAAAGATGAATTTGAAATTGAGTATTTATCTTTTGATAAAATCAGAATAGATTTTTATCTTGAGAAATTTCCAGAGTTAAAAAATAAAACTGTAAGGGAAATATATAAAAAAGCATATTTTTATGCGTCTGGAAATAAACTTAAACCTTTAAAATTATTAAAGAAAAAAATAATTAGTACAGATAAAAATGTTATCTATGTTGACAATACTAATTTAAAAAAGAAAACAAGGAATAAGATTTTGTGTATTTCACAGAATTTTATAAAAATAGGAATTTATTTTGATATTTCTTTAGAAGATGCAATTGAAAGACAAAAATTAGAAAATAGAGATAAATACATATCTCCAAAATTAATCAAGGAACAATACTCAATGATAGAAGAGCCAACAATTGGTGAATTTGATATCCTGTATAAACAAAAAGTAAAAACCCTGGCACCGACCTACTTTTCCGACCGGTTTCCCAGCCAGTATCATGGGCGCGGAGGAGCTTAACTGCCGGGTTCGGAAAGGGACCGGGTGTAACCTCCTCGCTATGGGCACCAGGGGAAGGCAAAATAATAAGAGGAAGAGATTAAGAAGTAAGAGGCCAAGCCACACGGGCGATTAGTACTGCTTGGCTCCACCCATCACTGAGCTTCCACCTGCAGCCTATCAACGTGGTAGTCTCCCACGGCCCTTCAGGCACAGAAGTGCGGGATACCTAATCTTGAGGTGAGCTTCACGCTTAGATGCTTTCAGCGCTTATCTCGTAGTAGGATAGCTACCCGGCGCTGCCCTTGGGGGACAACCGGTACACTAGAGCCTACCCCACTCCGGTCCTCTCGTACTAGGAGTGGCTCCTCTCAAGTATCCTACGCCCATGGCGGATAGGGACCGAACTGTCTCACGACGTTCTGAACCCAGCTCGCGTGCCGCTTTAATGGGCGAACAGCCCAACCCTTGGGACCGGCTACAGCCCCAGGATGCGACGAGCCGACATCGAGGTGCCAAACCCCGCCGTCGATGTGAGCTCTCGGGCGGGATTAGCCTGTTATCCCCGGAGTAGCTTTTATCCGCTGATCACATGCCCTTCCACACGGAACATGTGGGTCACTAAGCCCTGCTTTCGCATCTGCTCGACTTGTCAGTCTCGCAGTCAGGCACCCTTATGCCTTTGCACTCTAAAGGTGGATTTCCGACCCACCTGAGGGTACCTTTGGGCGCCTCCGTTACCTTTTAGGAGGCGACCGCCCCAGTCAAACTGCCCGCCTGACACTGTCCCTGCGGAGGATAACTCCGCTAGGTTAGATTACCCACGGGCCAAGGGTGGTATCTCACCGGCGGCTCCACCCCGCCCGAGAGCGGGGCTTCTCAGCCTCCCACCTATCCTGCGCAAGGCGCGCAGGCAATCAATGCCAGGGTACAGTAAAGCTTCACGGGGTCTTTCCGTCCAGCCATGGGTAGTCGGCATCTTGACCGACACTACAATTTCGCCGGGACTCTCCTTGAGACAGCGTGGGGATCGTTGGACCATTCATGCAGGTCGGAACTTACCCGACAAGGAATTTCGCTACCATAGGACCGTTATAGTTACGGCCGCCGTTTACCCGGGCTTCGGTTCAGGGCTTGCACCCATCCCCTTAACCTACGGGCACTGGGCAGGTTTCACACCGCATACGTCCTCTTACGAGTTTGCGCAGTGCTGTGTTTTTGGTAAACAGTCGCCCCCACCTGGTTTCTGCGACCCGCTTCCGCCACAAGGACGGCATGCGGGCACCCCTTATCCCGAAGTTACGGGGTCAATTTGCCGAGTTCCTTAAGGAGAGTTACCCCGACCGCCTTAGGCTACTAACCCAGTCCATCTGTGTCGATTTGCGGTACGGTCGGCTGTGTTTCAACAGCCGCGACGTTGTTTCTTGGCAGCCTGGGGTCACCCCCGTTGAGGGAGCACGAGGCTCCCTCTCCCCATCACCTTTCAGGCTGAATGAGGGACGGATTTGCCTATCCCTCACCCTACGGGCTTAGAGGAGGCAATCCATAGCCTCCCGGGGGCTACCCTTCTGCGTCACGCCTCGGCCTCCACACAGCCGGCACAGGAATATTAACCTGTTTCCCATCGGCTACGCCTTTCGGCCTCACCTTAGGGTACCGGCTAACCCGACCCTGATTTACATTGGATCGGAAACCTTGGACTTCCGGCGGACAGGTTTCTTACCTGTCTTCGCTGCTACTCATGCCAGGATTCTCACTACCCAGCAGTCCATCACTCCTCACGGTATGACTTCAACCTGCTGGGTACGCTCCCCTACCGATTGCCGTAAGGCAATCCCGTAGCTTCGGTGGTATGCTTAGCCCCGTTAAATTTTCGGCGCAGAGTCCCTCGACGAGTGAGCTGTTACGCACTCTTTAAAGGATGGCTGCCT
>JALSSE010000470.1:5000-26892 GCA_026984415.1 Hydrogenothermaceae bacterium
TATCTTCCCCACTGACAGGTGTTTACACCCCGAAGGGCTTCGTCCACCACGCGGCGTTGCTGGGTCAGCCTTTCGGCCATTGCCCAATATTCCCCACTGCTGCCCCCCGTAGGGGTGCGGGCCGTGTCTCAGTCCCACTGTGGCCGACCATCCTCTCAGACCGGCTACCCGTCGTTGCCTTGGTGAGCCATTACCTCACCAACAAGCTGATGGGACGCAGCCCCATCCTGAGGCGCCCGAAGGCCTTTGGAATCACATCAGAAAACATGATTCATTATTGGGTATTAGCCCCGGTTTCCCGGGGTTATCCCCATCCTCAGGGTAGGTTAGCTACGTGTTACTCACCCGTTCGCCACTCGCCGGCAGCCCCCGAAGGGGCTCCGCTGCCGTACGACTTGCATGTGTTAGGCACGCCGCCAACGTTCGCGCTGAGCCAGGATCAAACTCTCCAAGAAAATCTGTTTGAACCTTCGCACTTTCGGCTCTCCTATTCAATTGCCAAGTAACCTTTAGCTCAACCGCTTAAAGCAGGTGTGAGCTTTAAACAGATAATCAGTATATCTATTTTTTTTATCTTTGTCAAGACTTTTTGTCTGTTTCAAAAACGGCTTATTAATCTATTCCGTTTTCTCCGTATGTCAACCCTTATTCATTTTGCGGATATCTATTATATCCTTTCTTTTTGCCTTGTCAAGTGTGTTCTCATCATGGTTTTTAAGTTATTCAGTTTAATAATTTTTATAGGTTGTATTTTTGTTTTGAAATTTCCCATAGAGCTATTGCTGTAGCTGAAGATACATTAAAAGATGTTATTTTACCTTGCATTGGAATTGTTGCAATTAAATCAGATGAGTCAAGCACTGATTTTGAAACTCCCTTTCCTTCTGAACCTAAAACCACTGCAAGAGGAAAAGGATAGTTTATTTTATGGACAGGTTTTCCACCTTTTTCAACGGAAACTACCCATCCACCGTGTTTTTTAAATTTGTCAAGGAATTTTTTTAAGCTACTTACTTTTGTTATAGGTAGATGGAAAACGGCGCCTGTAGATGCTTTTACGACTACTTCATTTATTGGACTACTTCTTTCTGAAGGTAATACTATTCCATAAACTCCCAAAACTTCAGCTGTTCTTATCATATTCCCTACATTTTGTGGGTCTGTTATATGGTCTAAAACAAGGAGTATTCCCTGTTCTTTTATTGTGTTTTCTATTAAATCATTTTCATCTGCATACTGGACTGGGCTTATTAATGCTACAACCCCTTGAGTTTTTTTTGTTCCTGCAAGTTCTTCTACTTTTTTTCGTGGAACTCTCTGGATTTTAATTTTTTTCTTTTCTGCTAATTTAACTAACTCTTTTGGAGGATGGGAGTCATGGGCTACTAATATCTTTTCAAGACTTTTTCCTGATTTAATTGCTTCTATTATTGGGTTTCTTCCCCATATAATAAATTTTTTGTCTTTCAATTTTCTACCTGTTTAATGTCGTCTAATTTCCAGTTTAAAGTTTTCCCAACAAAAGCCCAATACTCCGTTATGTTTACAGGGTTTTTATCAGAACCTTCAATGATATTTCCATTTTTATCTATAATGTAATCTATCAAAGAAGCATTTATTTTTACTATTACCACTTTTTGGTTATTTTCTTCTTCCACGTGAACTATTTCTATATCTTTAATTTCTATGTCTTTGACTATATTTTTTAATCCTTTTTCTTTTAGTTCTTTTAGTTGTTTATTTAGATAATCATACATTCTGTCAGTTAAGAAGTTTTTCACAGGAGATAAATCCCCAATTGACCATGCTTCTTGAAGTTGAATGAATATATTTTTTGTTAAGTTTTTTATAAGTTCTTCATTGATTTGTTCTGACGTTGATGTTTGGATTTGTTTATTTTCTTCTCTTTCTTGAAAAGGAATATTTCCAATATTTGTAGAAGCTTGAGGCTGTTTTGCTTTTGAGAAAGCCCTAAATATAAAATATATAATTAAACCAATAAGTATGATTTCTAATAATCCCGGTGTTCCAAAGTGAAGTCCATTTCCCATTAGAAAAGAGATTAAAGCTCCAAAAATCATTCCCCCAATTAGCCATTTGAAAATTCCACCGCTGAATAAAGAATTTGTTCTATTTTTGTTAAATGTTTTTTTATTTTTTAAACTTTTTTCTTCCCCGTGGCTTAATGCATTATTCTGTTTTGTTTTTTGTGAATTAAATTTATAACTTTTGTAGCTTCTAAATCCTGAGCTCATACCTTTTCCCATTCTTGCAAATGAGTCTTCAAAAAATCCAAATGTGAATACAAAGGCTATTAAATATATAATTAATTTTTTCATGAAAATTTTTCTCCTTTTTCTATGTGATAACCTCTTACAGCATCAACTGCCGAAATTGGTTTTGAATTTGGAAACTGGATTTTTTTAATAATTAAACTACCTTTTCCTGTCTTAACTATTATACCTTTTTTAGTATCAATATCTACTATTTCGCCAGCCTCTCCTTGATAATCTTTGTCTAAAGGTTCTGCTTCCAATATTTTTACCTGTTTATCACGAAAATTTGCAAAAGCCTTTGGCCAAATTTTTAATGCTCTTATCTGATTAAATATTTCTTCTGCTGATTTATTCCAATCAATTTTACCTTCTGATTTTTCAATAGGTTTTGCGTATGTTGATTTTTCGTGTTCCTGTTCAACTGGTTTTATTTCTCCTTTTTCTATTTTGTCTAATGTTTCTATTAGAAGTTTTGCTCCAGCTTTTGCCAATTTGTCATGGATAGAAACTATATCATCTTTTTCTGTTATTTCAATTTCTTTCTGGGAATATACTGGTCCTGCGTCAAGCTCCTTAACAAGTTCCATTATAGAAACGCCTGTTTTTTTCTTTCCTTCCATAATTGCCCTGTGGATTGGGGCAGCACCTCTGTATTCTGGAAGTAATGATGCATGAACATTAATTGTTTTGTATTTTGGTAAGTATAAAATTTCTTCTGGTAATATTTTTCCATAGGCAACTACTACAAAAATGTCTGGTTTTAGTTCCATTAATTTTTGGATAAATTCTTTATTGTTTTTTATTTTTTCAGGTTGAAAAACTGGTATGCCTGCTTCCTGAGCCACAACTTTTACAGGGGGAGGTTGGATTTTTTTTCCTCTTCCTTTTGGTTTATCTGGTTGGGTAACAACAGCAACAACTTCATGTTTTGAATTTAATAACTCCTTTAAACTTTCTGCAGCAAAATCGGGTGTTCCCCAAAATACTATTCTCAAATTTTCCTCCTGAGTATTTTTTTTATATTTTTACATATTTGTTATTAATTTTCATTTAAAAGGTTTGAAAAAATTGAACTAAAATATATTTTTGATATATTTTTAATACTTAAATAAATTTTGGAGAAATTAATGAATAATATCATTACAAAAATATGGATATTTTTAGTTGCTGTAATTGTCATTTCACTATCAATATTTGTTTCTTTTATTTTTTTAATAGGTTTAGTAATTTTGCTTCTTCTAACAGTTCCTTATATATACTATCTAAACTGGAAAGCAAAAAAAGAAATTGAAAAAGAATATAAAGAGTATCAAGACTATTTTGATGTAGAATATGAGGAAGTTGAAAGAAAACAGATAAAAGAAAAATCTGGAGAATAAAAATGGACAATTTAGAAAGGCAAAAGATAATTAATTATTTTAACTACAACATAACTTTGGAACATTCAGCTATTATCCAGTACCTTTTCCACGCTTATACATTAGGAGATGAAGCTGGAATAGAAGATGATTTGGAAGAAATTGCAAGGGAAGAAATGAAACATCTAAGAATGTTTGCACATAAAGTAGTTGAGTTAGGTGGTGAGCCTGCAATTAGTGATAGGGCAGCAGTATTCTTACACGCACCAACTCCATCTGAATTATTGAATTTAGATGTTGAAGCTGAAAAAATGGCAATTGAAGAGTATTCAAAGCAGTATGACGATTTGAAAGATGAATCTGCTAAAAGGATTTTGGAAAGGGTTGTAAATGATGAAAATTCTCACCACCATTTATTTTTAGAACTTAAAGAAAAGTTGACAGAAAAAGAGATAAAAGGTGAACCTTCTCCGTTAGATGAAAACAGGATTAAAATTGTCCAGATGTTAAACCAGACTTTAGAAAGACAGTATAAACTAATATTGGAAAATCTTTACCAATCTTTTATAACAAGACATAAAAATCCTTACTTAAGTGATGAACTTGAACAAAAAGCTATTGATAAGATGAAACATTACGGTTGGGTTGCTGAAGAAGTTGCAGAAATGGGAGGAGAGCCAGAAGTTAAACTCCCAGAAATAGATAAAGTAAAAGATGAAAAAATAATAATCCAGAAAAATTTAGAAGAGGAAAAAGAATCCCCAAAAGTTTATGAAAAATTAGCTAAAGAAGTGGAAGACCCAGACTTACAGTGGATTTTAAAGAGAATCCAGAAAAGGGAAATCCATTATACAGATTTGGCAAAATTCTTAGAAAAACCAGATATACCAGCTGAAGATGTTGCCAGAGTTATATCAACATTAACAGTTGGAAGTCTTTTCAGGAAAAAAGATAAATGAAGGAATTAATTGAGATAAAAGATTATTTAAAAAAACAGTCTGAATTTATTAATGAGAATTTGCGAAAGTTTATTCCACAAGGAAAACCAGAAATTTTATTTGATTCTATAAAATACAGTTTAACTGCCGGTGGAAAAAGAATAAGACCTATCCTTGTTTTAGAATCTGCGAAGGCTGTTGGTAAAGAAAGAATTGAAGATATCTTGGATATTGCAATCGCAACAGAATTTATCCATACATACTCCTTGATACATGATGATTTACCTTCAATGGATAATGACGATTTAAGAAGAGGAAAACCTACAAACCATAAAGTTTTTGGGGAAGCTATTGCAATCCTTGCAGGAGATGGACTTTTAACTTATGCTTTTGAATTAATCTCAAATAACAAAAAAATTGAACCTTATAAATTAATAAAAGTAATAAATATTCTTTCTAATGGGACTGGAATATACGGAATGGTTGGAGGACAGGCTGCTGACATACTTGCAGAAGAAGGAAAATTTAATGATATAAAGTTTATCCATCTCCATAAAACTGCTAAATTTTTAGAGAGTTGCTGCTGGATAGGTGGGGTTCTTGGTGGTGGAGATGAAAAGGAACAGGAAAGTTTAAGAAAATACGGAAGGTATATCGGACTTGCTTTTCAAATACAGGATGATATTTTAGATGAAATCGGTAATACAGAAAAGTTAGGAAAATCTGTAGGTAAAGATAGAGAAAATAATAAGTTAACCTTTCCTTCAATTTATGGGATAGAAAAATCAAGAGAAATTGCACAGGATTACCTGAATAAAGCTATTGAGAGTCTGAACAACCTTAAATATACGGAAATCTTAGAACAGATTGGAAAATTCATAGTCGAAAGAGAGGTTTAGTTTTATGAAATATGGAGAAAAGGAGATATTAGAGGCAAAACTTGAACCGTGGCCAAATCCTTATCCTGATAGGGATTATGAAATTGATATAACTTTTCCTGAGTTTTCATGTTTATGTCCACGCTCTGGATATCCTGATTATGCTGTTATTAAAATTAAATACATACCAGATGAATTTATTGTAGAGCTAAAATCTTTAAAACTCTACCTTAACAAATATAGAAACCAGTACATTTCCCACGAAGAAGCTACAAATAAAATATACGATGACCTGTTTGAAATTTTAAAGCCCCGTTTTCTTGAGGTTGTTGGTGACTGGAATCCCCGTGGAAATGTTAAAACAATAATCAAAGTATCTTCCGAACAGAAAAAAAGCAGTTAACTTATTCTAAATTTTTTAATTTACATTTTATTTTTCTTTCAAATATGGTTAAAATATTAACAATCAATAAACCTTAAGAGGTAGGAATAATGGAACATTTTAATTTGAGAGTTTTCCGATATGACCCAACAAAAGATTCAGAGCCGTACTACCAGACTTATAAACTACCTGTTGAAAAAGGGATGACAGTTCTTGCAGCACTGTTTAAAGCAAAGGAAGAACAAGACCCTACTATCTCTTTCAGATATAACTGTAGAGCTGCTATCTGTGGTTCCTGTGCGGTAAAAATAAACGGACATGCAAATCTTGCGTGTAAAGTACAGATAACCCATTTATTGAAAAAATACGAAACAGATACAATTACAGTTGACCCAATTGGAAATGTTAAACCTTTAAAAGACCTTATCTACGATATGGACTGGCTTGTTGATAAATTGAAAAAAGTTAAACCCTGGTTTATTCCAAAAGCACCTCCTCCTGAAGATGGAAAAGAATACAGACAAGACCCTTACGACCAGCATAGAATAGATTTTGCTTCTGATTGTATCCTCTGTGCTTCCTGTATGTCAGATTGTAATGCATTAAAGGCTAATGAAGATTTCTTAGGTCCAATGGTTCATTCAAAAGCTTACAGATTTGCAGCAGATACAAGAGATGGAGCAAAAAGAGAAAGATTAGAAGCTGTTTTAGAAGATGTAAACCTTGAATGGTGTGTAAGATGTATGGAATGTACAACAAGATGTCCAAAAGAAGTTCAACCTTATGAAAATATTATCAGACTTAGAATAATGGCAGCTGAAGAAGGCTATAAAACTCCGGGGGAAAGACACGCAGAAATTTTTGAAGAGGATATCAAAGAAAGGGGATTATTAAACGAAATGCTCCTTCCAATGAAACAGGAAGGTGTACTTGGAATGTTAAAAAGAGCCCCATTTGGAATAAAGATGTTTTTCAAAGGAAAGGTGAATATAGCTGACTTTTTCGGTGGTCATAAAATAAAAAGATTAGAAGAAGTCCAGGTAATTTATGAAAAGGCAAAAGAGAAGGAAAAAGAGGTAAAAATCAGAATTCCTCAAATAATGGGTGTTGTTTATGAAGACAAAAGAAAATCAAGACTTTTAAAGGAACAAAGAGAGAAAGAGGCTGAAAATCAAGGAGGTAATCAATAATGGCTGAATTAAAATATGCTTTTTATACAGGATGTTCTGCAAAAGGTGTAGCTCCTGAACTTTACGACTCAACATTTTTAGTTGCTGAAAAGTTAGGAATGGAGTTAATAGAGTTAGAAGCTGCAACGTGCTGTGGTGCAGGTGCTGTTCAGGAAAAAGATGAATTTTTATCTTTAACTATAAATGCAAGAAATTTAGCCCTTGCTGAAGAACTTGGTCTTGATATGCTTACAATCTGTAATACATGTACAGTTATGCTTAGAGAGGCAAAATTTAAGTTGGATAATGACCCAGAATTAAAAGCTGCTGTGAATGAAGTTCTTTCTGAAGCTGGATTGGAATATAAAGGTACAATAGAAGTCACCCATTTCTTATGGGAAGTGATAGATGGGGTAGGCTTAGAAAACTTAAAAGAAATGGTTGTTAGACCTTTAAAAGATTTTAAAATTGCTCCATTTTACGGATGCCACATAATCAGACCTCCTTATTTAATAGGTTATGAAGACCCAGATAATCCTAAATCTATAGAAATGGTAATTGAAGCAATTGGAGGAAATCCTGTTGACCACGAAGCAAGATTAGCATGTTGCGGATTCCATTCTTTCTGGTCAGCGGAAGATAAAGTTACTTTAAAATTAACTGCAATGGACACTGAAGCTGCAAAAGAAGAAAAAGCTGATTTTATGGTAACTCCATGTCCTTTATGTCATACACAGTTAGATGCAATGCAACCTGAAGCTGAAGAAAAAGTTGGAGTATCAATAGAAATGCCTATCCTACATCTTCCTCAAATGATTGGACTTGCTATTGGTTTGAAACCTAAAGAGCTTGGCTTACACAAACATGTAATCCCTACAACTGAGATAATCAAAAAAGTAGCATAAAAACAAAGGGGCTTTTGCCCCTTCATTTAAAATTTCCTAATTTTGAATAACTTTTATGAAAAACATTCTGATTAATAGAAAATATATTAGATATAATTCCATAAAATAAATATTCTAATTTTAGCACAAAATTTTTTATTATCAAAATAAAAATTTCTTTTTTTTAGTAGAAATAAAAATATATAATTTTTCCCCTTACACAAAAATCAATCTCAAGGAGTGGGTGTCTATTGGATATATGGAAAAATATAATATCCACAATATCAACAAAGGTTGATAGCTCAACACGCACTCTTTTAAAAGAGGTGGAGAATGTTGAGTTAAAAAATGGACACCTTTATGTTTCTGCTCCTGATGAAATTTATAAAGACTGGTTAGAATCTAACTTCCTTGAAGAAATACAGTCTTCAGCCTCTAAAATAACAGGTCAAAAACTTGTAGTTCATATATTAACAAAAGAAAATGAAAAATCTAAAAAAGAGGATACCTTTTCAAATTTTGATGAAGAAATAGATGAGCTTATTCCTCAACCAAAGAAAAAACCTTACAGGTTTTATAACCTTAATCCTAAATTTGTATTTTCTAATCTTATAGTGGGAACGTGTAATAAAATAGCTTATAGTGCATGTCTATCAGTTGCTGATAATTTAGGTCAGATTTACAATCCATTATTTATATACGGTGGAGTAGGTTTAGGGAAAACCCATTTACTTCACGCAACAGCCCATTACGTTTTATCAAAAAATCCAGATGCAAACATTATTTATACAACTGCAGATACTTTTATGTCAGAACTTATCTCTTGTATGCAGGGTGGTTCAATTTTATCCTTCAGGAAAAGATACAGGGATGTTGACCTTTTGCTGATTGACGATGTTCAATTTTTAGGTGGAAAAGAAAGAACCCAGATTGAACTTTACCACATTTTTAATGCTTTACATCTTATTGGTAAGCAGGTTATTCTTTCTTCTGATACAGTACCATCAAAAATAAAAGGTTTACAGGAAAGGTTAAAAAGCAGGTTTGTTAGTGGGTTAGTGGTAGAAGTTAAACAGCCTGACCTTGATACAAAACTTTCTATAATCAGGAAAAAGGCAAAAGAGCTTGGAATGTTTATTCCCCATGATGTAACGCTTTTTATTGCAAAAACAGTTAACACAAATGTAAGGGAATTAGAAGGTTCGTTATTAAAACTAAAAGCTTACAGTGAAATAATGGAAAGACCAATTACCCTTGATATGACAAGGGAGTTGTTAAAAGACTTATTTGAACTGAACGATGTTGAAGAATTATCAATTTCAAAAATTCAAAAAGAGGTTTCAAATTATTTTGGTGTTAATATTAGTGAGATGTTAGGAAATTCAAGAAAGAAAAAGGTATCAACAGCAAGACAGGTTGCTATGTACCTATCAAGGTATCTTACTGATAAATCTTTAAATGAGATTTCAAAAGCGTTTAAAAAGAAAGACCACACAACAATAATTAATGCAGTTGAAAAAGTTGAAAAATTAATGGAAAAAGACAGGAAATTTAAACTTACTGTTGAATTTTTAAGGGATAAAATTCTTACAATCTAAACTTTCTTTTTATCATATTTGAAAATATAACGACTACTTTTTCTTTCATTAAACCATTTAAAATAAAATACAGAACTATTGCAGATGGTATTGAAATAAGTACGACCAGATACTCATTTTTTATAAAAATTTTGATTAGAAAAATAAAACATCCCATTAGAATTGATGAAAAGCTAACTTTGAAAAATGTTTTTACTATTTCTCTTTTTTGAATTTCAAATGGATATTTAAAATAAAGGTAGCCTGTATTAGCAAAACCACCAATTGAAGAAGCAAGGGCTAATCCAAATACACCCCATTGAAATACAAAACCTAAAAGTACAGCGAAAAATATGCTAACGACTATCCCAAAAATAGTTGAATTTAAAGGTGTTTTCATATCTCCTATTGCAAAAAAACTGCTTTTGAAAGGTCTTGTCAGAGCATATCCTGTAAGTCCAATTGAGTATCCAATAAGAGCATAAAATGTTATTTCTGCATCCTGATAATTAAAAGCTCCCCTTACAAAGAGAATATCAATTATTTCTTTTCCTAAAACGATTGTCCCAACAGTTGCAGGGATAGAAATAAATAAAGCAAGTTGAATTCCCACATTAAAATCTTTATTAAAGTTTTTCATATCTTTTTCAGCGTAATATTTTGATAAAGAAACAAGTAATGCATTTCCAAGACCAATTGCAAAAAGCCCCAGTGGAAGCTGAAAAATTCTGTTTCCGTAATAAAGGTAGGAAATTGCCCCTCCTATTAAAAAAGAGGCTATTACAGTATCTATCACAAATGAAAACTGACTTACTCCAAAAGAGGCAAAAGCTGGCATTAACCTTTTTAAAGTCTCTTTTACTGCTGAATGTATTTTTAGAGTTGGTTTTATAATTATTTTTTCTTTTATTATTAATGGAATTTGAAGTAATACCTGAAGAACTCCACCGATTAATGCCCCATAGGCAAGGGAATAAATTCCGTAGTAATTTGAAAGAATTACCGCAGAAAAAATAAAAGAAAGGTTCAGTAATGCTGGGGAAACTGCTGGTATAAAAAACCTGTCTTTTATATTTAGAAGAGCCATCAAGAAAGAAAACCACCCAACTAATACAAGATATGGGAAAACAATTCTTACTAACTTTACTGTTTCTTCTAAATTACCTTTAGCAACAAATCCTGGAGCTATAATCTTTACAAATTCAGGGGCAAAAACGACAACAAAAAAAGTTATTACAGACAGGACTATAGTGTAATAACTAAAAAGAGATGATGCATACTCTAAAGCATTTTTTTCTGATTTTTTACGTTCTTCCGTAAAGATAGGAATAAATGCTGCATTAAAACTCCCTTCACCAATTAACTGTCTTAAAGTGTTTGGAAGTCTCCACGCCACAAAGAAAGCATCTGTCAGAACATTTGCACCAAATATATATGCTATGGTCGCATCTCTTATGTATCCTAAAACACGGCTTATCAGTGTGGCAAGTGAAAAGAAAACAGTATTTGAGATAAATTTCAAAATTAACCCTATTACTTATATTCAGGATTAATTACAACAGGAAAACTTAAAAATTTCCTCTTTCCTTCTTTTGTAAAGATTGTAATTCTTATTTGATAAGTTCCAATAGGTACTTCATTTCCTTCAAAATCTTTCTGGTTCCAGCACCATTTTTTACTTTGTTTTGGTTTTAGTTTTACAATCATTTGGGAAGCAATTGGAGAATATACTATTTTCTGGGTTTTTGCATCTATAATAACCCATGGGGCTGTAGATGGAAGATAAATAATATCATTTGAGTTGTTTTCAATACTAAAACAGATTTTTTCACCTTTTTTTATCTTTTCTTTTTCTAACTTAAATTCAATATTTTTTAATTCAGTTGCCCCAACAAAATTTAAACTACAGGAAAATAAAAAGGCTAAAAATAGAATATAATATCTTTTGTAAAATTTTGTTTTTTGCATAAATTACCTCTTTGGTTTGTTTTATTACAAAACTATATTTTAAGTATTTTACCATAACAAAATCAAATGAAAATTAAAGGAGAAATTATGTTTAGAGTAGCAATAGTAGGAAGACCAAATGTTGGAAAGTCTTCTTTATTCAACAGGATAATAAGGAAAAGAAAATCAATTATTGAAGATATACCTGGAGTTACAAGGGATAGAATTGTCTCCACTGCCGAATGGGGAGGAAAAACATTTGAACTTGTTGATACAGGTGGATTTTTAACAGGAGATGATGATAAATTTGCCCCTTATATAAGAAAACAGATTGAAAAAGAATTAGAACTGTCTGATATGTTTATACTTACAGTTGATGCTCAAACAGGTTTAACAAATTTAGATAAGGATATAGCAAAGCTTCTTTACAGAACAGAAAAGCCTGTATTAGTTGCTGTAAACAAAGCAGATAACCCAGATTTAGAAAATAGTGTGTACGAATTTTATGAGCTTGGGTTTGATAAGATTTTCCCTGTATCTTCAATCCAGAGAACAGGGGTTGCAGAGCTTCTTGATGAAGTAGTTAAATATGTTCCAGAAAAGGAAAAAAAGGAAAATAGAAAAAAAGAAGAGAAAAAAGATTATATAAAAGTGGCATTTGTTGGAAAACCAAACGCTGGAAAATCTTCAATTCTGAATGCTATTTTAAAAGAAGAAAGGGTTTTAGTCTCTGACATTCCCGGTACTACAAGGGATACAGTAGATACAGAGTATAAATGGAAAGATAAGAACTTTCTGTTTTTAGATACAGCTGGAATGAAAAAGAAAAAGAAGGTTGATTACGGTGTTGATTTTTTCAGTGTCGGAAGGTCTTTAGAATCAATTAAAAAAGCTGATGTGGTAGTACTTGTTATAGATGCACAGGAAGGGGTAACAGAACAAGACCAGAGAATAGCCCATTTAATTCAAAAATACACAAAACCAGCTATTATTGTTGTTAACAAAATAGATACTATTGTTCCTTCTTCTGAAGCAAGAAACGCAATTTTAAAACACGTAAAGGATAGATTGTATTTTATTTCTTATGCACCAATACTTTTAACATCTGCAAAAACTGGACAGGGGATTAAAAAAATTCCGGAAACAATAGTTCATGTTTACAATCAGGCTTTAAAAAGGGTAGGAACAGGACAATTAAATAGAGCTATTCAGCAAATTACATCTTTACAAAAGCCACCTTCTTATATGGGTAAACCTGTAAAAATTTATTATGCTACACAGTTAGAAGGTAAACCACCTGCGTTTTTACTTTTTGTTAATAAACCTGAAGGTTTCAAAGAAAACTACTTGAGATTTATAGAAAATAATTTGAGAAATATGTTAGGTTTTGAAAATGCACCAGTAAAACTTCTTTTGAGAAGTAAAGAAAGCTCAAATCCAATAAAATAAATTCCAAAAATTACAAATTTAATATATTAAAATAAGCTAATAAACTGTGTTATAATGACATTAGTCATCAAAAAAAGGTTATTCTGGATATAATATTAGTCTTAACTAAATGAACAGGAGGAAAAAATGTCTGAAGAAAAAGATGTGAAAAATCCTTACCTAACAAAAATGGAAAGATTTGCATACAACTTTGCTGAAAAATCTGGAACAGTAGTTAACCCAAATAAAGAAGCCGCTGAAGCTGTTATTGAGGGACTTGCTGCACATTTTGAAGAATTAGGAAAGCCTTTATGTCCATGTAATTTTTATCCGAATAAAGAAGAAGAAGTAAAAAGAAGAAGATGGATTTGTGCCTGTGATGAAATGCAGGTTTTTAAATACTGCCACTGTTTATTATTTACAACTCCAGAAGGATTACCAATTACAGAGTATTTACCAGAATGGCATGAAGGAAGACAGATTTATGGACTTGTTAAAGACCCTACTCCTGATAAAGGAAGGGCATTATCTAAAGTTGAAAAAATAGTTGAGCTTTTAGAAGAACATGCTAAAGAACATAACCTTGATATACCAGAAGAGGAAATAAGAGAATTTGCAGAGAAAGTTGCAAAAAAGAAATAAGAATTTTTTAAAATACTTTATAGGTTTACTTTTAATCTTTATAGGTATTTTAGGGGTAATTTTTCCAATACTCCCTGGAATACCTTTTTTACTATTTGGTGCATTTATGTTAGGTTTTGTCTCTGAACAGAAACTAATCAAAGTACTTAAAAAGACAAAAACAAAAAGTTATAAAAAGAATTTTTACAATAGGTTAGTAAATTTCGGAATTGTAAAATATATCTACAAAAGAAATATAAAACTAAAAAATTAAATCCCATTTTACAGTAAACTAAATTGTCTTCTTTGTTTTATAATTTTCTCTAAATAAAACAGGGAAATTTTTTTTATGGGATTAAAGAAAGAAATTGTTCACGGTATAAAAGATATACTAAAAAAGGATAAAAGAAATCTCTTTTACATTATTTACTATTCAGCATTAGAAGGGATTTTGATTCTTTCTATTCCACTTGCTTCAAGCTTTATTATTGATAGTATTGTATCCCATACCCCTATTTCAGTTTTAGTCCTTGGTTCTATAGTTTTAGGTATGTTTGTTTTTATAACTATACTGAGAATTATCAGGGAGTATATAATTGAGAAATTCCAGCAAAAAGTTTTTGTAGAAAAAAGCTTTGAAGTGGCAGAAGGAGTTTATTTAAAAAATATTAAAGCCAATGAACCTGTTGACAAAGTAATGAACTACTTTTTTGATGTTACTACTATTCAGAAATTTTTTCCTGTATTTATCCTTGATGGAATTACATTGATTGTTAACGTTATTATTAGTTTACTGTTGCTTTTAGCTTTTAATGTAGCTTTATTTGAACTTGGAGTTTTATCCTTAATCTTTTATGTAGGGTTGCTTCTATTGTTTGGATATAATGGAATAAAATATGCATTTTACCGCTCTGACACAAAACACGAAACAATTTACTTTTTACAGAAAGTACCTTATTCAAAGGAAGAAAAAACCAGTTTATTACAAAAATTAGATAATATCCTTCTACGTTATTTAGATTCAAGGACAAAACTATTCAAAGTTATGATAAGACAGAAAACTCTAAGTTTTGCAATGCAAGGTATCATTATGTCTGGATTTTTAGTTTTAGGTGGCTTTTTAGTAATTAACGGAAAACTTCCAATTGGTGAATTTGTTGCTGCTGATATTGTTGTAGTTTCCATTATATCCTCTATAAACAGGTTTATAAAACAGATAGACTACGTTTATGAAGTTGTGGAAGGGTTATACAAAGTTGGAAAGCTAACTAAAGTTATCTCTGGAAAGGAAAATGGATAAAAAAGATTTCGGATCTTTAAAAAAATTAAAAGTACATCCTGTTGTAAGAAGGGTGTGGATTTTTACCTTTATAATTGTTTTATTTATAATTGGGATTCTTTTTTTACC
Organism: Hydrogenothermaceae bacterium; assembly: GCA_026984415.1. The sequence continues at coordinate 19,867 of JALSSE010000470.1, forward strand.
ATGGCAGCAGACTGTTAAAGGTGTAGGGGAAGTAATTGCATACAATCCAACAGAAAGAAACTATTATATCTTAGCTCCAATATCTGGGTTTATTAAAGATTTTAATATTCAGGAAGACCAGTTTGTTAAAAAGGGAACTGTTCTATTCACAATGGTTGACCTTGATAAAAAGTATTTGGATAGATTGCAGAAAATCAAAAAAAATACTGAGAAACAGTATAAAAATACAAAAAAAGAGTTAGAAGTTCTATACGGAAAGTTAAAAAACCTGGAAGAAGGATTAAAAATTGGTACTGATATTTACAACAAAAAGATAAATCAAATAAAAGACAAAATCAAAAGTTTAGAATTTAAAAAGTTATCTCTGGAAAAAAATTATGATGTTGTTAAATCCAATTACGATAGGATAAAAGCTCTATATGATGAAGGTATCGAATCTAAAAGAAAATTAGAAGTTGCAGAGAATAAACTAATCAAAGCAAAAACAGATTTAAATAAAATAGAAATAGATATAAAAATAGAAAAACAGAGCTTTGATATAGCAAAAGAAGAAAGGGAAAAATTTGTAAGAGGAACACAAACAAAAATTCAAAATACAGAAAAAGAAATTTTAACCACAAAAACAAAAATTAATTCTTATAAAAAAGAAATTCAGAAAATAGAAAGTCAGATATCAAAGTTTAAAACATCAAGTGTTATTGCTGAAAAAGATGGTTATGTGGTGAGAATTTTAAAAAATGATAAAAACCAGTTTATAAAAAAAGGTGATAAAATTGTTTTATTTTCACCAACAGTTAAAAAAAGGGCTGTTTTACTAAAAATTTCAAATTTTGATATGCCTTTAATTAAAAAGGGGCTTTCTGTTAGACTTCAATTTTATGGATGGCCTACTTTACAGATTTCAGGGTGGCCAGTAATAAAATTTGGTACTTTTGGAGGAATTATAGATAAAATAGACCCGGTAGCCCACCAGAAAAATGTTTATTATGCTTATGTGATTCCAGACCCAGATGAGCCATGGCCTCCTCCTGATACATTAAAGATTGGAACTCAGGCTACAGGTTGGGTTAAATTGTCAATTGTTCCTATTTGGTATGAAATATGGAGAAGAGTAAATGCATTTCCTCCTAAAATGGTAAATCCATATAAAGAGGGAGAGAAATAATTTGTATGTATATATGCTTCTCTGTATTTTTTATATATTTTCCTTTTCTTTAGGAAAAGAAATTTTTACTGAACAAAAAATTAAAAATTTTCTTACAGAAGATAACCCTTATATTTACACTATTTTAGGTAAAAAATATATTTATCAGGGTAAATTAAAGTACTATCAAGGTTTTTTTGATACAAATATTAAAGGGAAATATGAAAAAAAAGATTATCCAGTAAGTACAGGAAAGTTTTATAGTCTATTTTTGGAAAAACCTTTAATGTCTGGTTTAGAGTTTAATTTTGGTTATAGAAAAGCTGAAGGTATTCAGGAATATAACAATATAAAAACAGGTAAAGATGGTGAAGTATTAATTGGTATAAAAGTTCCTGTGTTCAAAATCACAAGGAATATTAATGAAAGGAGATTAAACCTTTTTTTAACAAAACTTGATATATCGGAAATTGATTTTGAATACAGAAACAAATTAAGAAAACTTTATTTTAAGATTATTTCAAGCTACTATAAACTTTTGTATTACAAAAAATTAGTAGAAATAGAAAATCAACTTCTCAAAAAAGCAGAAAAAAGAAAAGATTTTATTTTAAAAAAGATTGAACAGGGGCTATTTCCTAATGTAGTATCTATAGAAGCTGAGCAACAAATTATCAATAGAAAACAAAGACTTTTAAAAGCTAAAAACAATTATGAGGTTCATTTATTATCTTTTTTAAAATATTTAGGTATTGGAAAAGAAGAATTTGAAGAAATGTATGTTCTTCCTGATTTCCCTGATGTAAAGTTTTCAGAAATAAACCTAAAAGATTCTTTAAGTATAGCCTTTAGAAATAGACCTGATTTGAAAAAGTTGAAAGTAGTACAAGAAAAACTTAAAAAAGAGACTAACTATTACTCACTTTTAAAATATCCAGAATTAAATATTTCGCTTTATGGCGTACATGATTTTAATTATGACAGTGGATTTAAAATATCAATAGATGCTAAATACCCACTGGAAAGAAGGAAATATTTAGGAAAGAAAATTGAGATAAATAAAAGTTTGCTTTTATTGGATAAGAAAAAAGAAAAAATAGAAATAGAGATAAAAACAAATTTACAGAATATAGTTGGTACATTAAAAACTATAAGACAGAATATAAAAAATAGTGAAGAGGAAATAAAACTTGTTAAAAAGCTTGAACAAATTGAGCTTAAAAAGTTTAAACTTGGCTCAAGTGATTTATTTTATGTAAACCAGAGAGAAATTTATACGTTAGAGACAATAAAGAAAAATCTTAAATACAAATTAGATTACCTGATTTTATACAAAAAGTATCTCATGGAATTAGGCATACCTATAATTTAAAAACTTTGTATTTTTGCCGAAATATTCCTATAACCTTTGGGGGAAGTTTTATATGAAAACAAAAAACCTTAATTACGTAGGAAGACAGGCAATTTTAGATAAAGAAAATAAAATTTTTGCTTTTGAAATTTTGTATAGGGAAACATATTCAGATGAAACTGCAAATATTACCAGTAGCAGAGAGGCAACAGCAAAAGTCTTAATAAATCTTTTTAATAACGTTGGTATAGAATCAATTGTTGGAAATAAAAAAGCCTTTATAAATGTAGATGACAGTATACTTGCCTGTAAATTTGAAAACCTTGTTAACCCTGAAAAAATTATCTTTGAAATACTTGAAAATACAGTTGTTAATGAAAAAATCATAGAAAGGGTAAAACAGTTAAAACTTTCAGGTTTTAAATTTGCTTTAGATGATTTCCTTATGGACAAAGATACAAGGTATTTGATGGAGTTTGCAGATTTTGTTAAGGTAGATGTTTTAAATACTACACAGACAGAAATTGATGAAATTATCAAGTATGCAAAAAGCCACAATGTTAAATTATTAGCTGAAAAAGTTGAAGATGAAGAAACTTATAAAAGATACTTAGATTTAGGTTTTGAATATTTTCAGGGTTATTTTTTTTGTAAGCCAAAAATTTTTGTTAATAAAAAATTATCTCCATATCAGATAACATTAATAAAAATTTTCAACGAGCTGAGTAAAAATTATGTAGATTTAAAAAAGATTGAAGAGTTAATAAAAGGTGATATAAAACTAAGTTACAATTTATTGAAGTTTATAAATTCTGCATTTTTTAGCTTTAGAAAAGAAATAGTAAGCATAAAACATGCAATTGCTATTCTTGGAATAGAAAAATTAAAAATATGGATAACCTTGATTTTATATACAAATGAATTTGACTCTGATATTGAAAGCAATCCTGTATTTGATTTAGCACTTGTTAGGGGAAAAATGTTAGAAGAACTTGTTATGAAAAAAACAAAAGATTTAGTTTATGCAGGAGAAGCTTATCTTGTTGGAACATTGTCTCTCATTGATGTTATTTTAGGACAGAAAAAAGAAGATATAATAGGTGAGCTTCGTTTATCTAAAGATATAAAAGATGCAATTCTATACAATAAAGGCTTACTTGGTGAGTTGTTAACTGCTGTAGAACTTTATGAAATAGATGATTTTGATGGTGTTCAATATATATTAGATAGTTATAATTTAAGTTTATCTGATATCTTTGAAGTTGAAGAAATAGCTATACAATATTCAGAAAAAATGAAAAAGATTTTAACAGAAAATAAATAAAAGCCCCAAAAGGGGCTTGTTTTAATCCAATTTATCAACAGGTAGTCCACTTGGTACTGAGTCAGGAATAGATTTTTTGATTTTATTGTCATCGTAAACGTCTGGACTTGTTAATGCATTTAAAAATGCTACTAAATACTCTATTTCTACTTCTGTTAATTTTACAGGTTTAATATCAACAGTTGATAGCATGTCCTGTATATCTTCTTCACTATTTTTTAAAGTTGGAATTAACTCTTCAGGTATTCCATTTTTAGCAGGGTCGTAATTTCTTAAATAATACTCAGGATTTGTGTGATGTCTTATTGCATCTTTTAAGCTTTTATAAGCACCATCGTGCATATACGGGTATGTCACAGCAACATTTCTTAAAGGTGGTGTTCTGAATTTGTATTTATCCTCTGGATTTTTAGTTACATTGTATCTACCGTAATCGTATCCTCCTTCGTTTTTTCCTGGTCCAAATTGTGGAACCGCAATATTGTGGTATTTCTGGTCTGTAAAAAGATTTCCACTATGACAGCTTGCGCAGTTTGCTTTTCCATAAAATAGTAAGGCACCTAATTTTGCTTCGTTAGATAGGGCATTCTTATCTCCTTTTAAATATCTATCCCATGGAGTATTGGTATAAGTAAATTCATAAGCTTCAAAGGTAGCTATCGCATTACCAAAGTCAGCTATTGTGTATTCCCTATCTCCGTATGCATCTTTAAACATCTGTCTATATTCAGGTATTGCTAAAATTCTGTCCATTAACTTATTCCATATTCCTGTAAAATCTGAATTATCTAATACAGCCAATTCATTAGGTTGTCCATCTACTCTTGTATCTCCAGCTTTTCCCCTCATTTCATCCCTTGATGTAGGAGGGAATAATGCCTGTGCTGCTAAAACATTTTTCAATCCATCTGGTAATTGGTCTCCAGCTGGTGTTTTGAATGAACCATCTGGTAGCTGTTCTACCCTTCCATCCCAGAACATTGTATGCCATTCAGGATTTCCTCTGTTAAAAACTTCAGGGGCATTCCTTGGGATGAAATTTCTGTCTTCTGCTTTTATTCTATCTAATCCTAAACCTCTTCCCTTTGTTCCTATCGGTAAAGGTAGACCATCTCCTGTTTGAAGTTGCGGATGATGACAGGTAGCACAGGAAATATCTTTATTTCCACTTACAATTGGGTCAAAATAAAGAGCCTGTCCCAGCATTGCTTCTGCTTCGTTTGTACCACTGCTTTCTTCAAGTGGTTTTAAGTTCTGTTCTTTTATAACCTCTGAAAGATCATTATCCAGCGAACCTGAATTACAGGAAAAAATGAAAAAAGAACCAAAAAGAGCAGTAGCCAGTTTAAAACTTTTCTTCATCATAAACTAAACCTCCATAGCAAGTTAACATCTACTTATTACTTTCGGCAGGATATTTTGATTTTATAAATTATTTAGAGATATATAATTTTACATTAAAATTAACAAAAATTTCACTTTAAATTCAGTATTTATCTTTTAATCTTTCTATACTGATATTGATATATATTAATGTGTATTGTCTTTACGTATACATTTAATATAAATCTATGATTTTTTGAGATTTATTTTGATAATTTTAATTAACTTATATGGTTATAATTACTGATATTCAATATTTTAAGTATATTTTTATAATATATAACTAATTGAGATTAAATATATTTAATTTAAAAATTTCCTAAATTTAAGATTATTAACTTAAATAATAAGTATAAAATACAAGTCTTAAATCCTTATAGGAATGTTAAAATATTCATAAAATTTATTGTCGGTAATTTGGAGGGAGTTTTGATATATTCTGGTAGTTATCCTTTTTTGATTAATGAAGTTATCAGTACAGTGTCAAAGATAAGAGATAACTCTAAGGTATCAAAAATATCTTTTCTCATTTCCTCCAATACTATGAGAAGAGCATTAAAAGAGTATATTACAGATGAATTAGGAATTTTGTACAATTCTGAATTTTTCACAAAAATTGATTTGGCAAAAAAACTAACAGGTATTGAACCAATAAAAGACCTTCAAAAAAATATAATTTTAGGGAAAATTTTAAAAGACAAAAATCTTTATGTTGAAGGTATTGAAAAAGAGTACTCCCAGTTAATTCAGAAACTAAAAGAAAATAAAATAGAAAAAAATTCCATCAAAGAAAATAAAAACCTTTATTCTGTTTTCACTGAATATGAAAAATTACTGTCAGAGTTAGATATAAAAGACAGAGAAGATATTATAATAGAAGCATCAAATGAAGATTTTAAAACAGATTTTTTATTTATTTTTGGATTTCAAACACTGACTGAAATTGACAGGGATTTATTTAGCAATCTTTTAGAAAAAAATAAAGCTTTTATCTTTATCCCTGTGGATTTTAACAGTGGAGTAATTAAAGGAAACATTCAGCTTGAAGGGATTTATACATTTTTTAAAGGTTTCAGATTTAAAGATAAAAAAGAAAAACCTTCTACAAAAAATCAAAAAATTTCTCAAAAATTATTTTCAAGGGAAATATTAGAAACAGGTATTCATTCACAGAATTTACTCTTTTTAAAATCAAAAGGAAAAAGAAAAGAAATTGAAAAAGTTGCTAAATTTATAAGGAAGATTACTGAAACAGAAAAAAAAGACTGGTTTAAAGTTGGGGTTATTATAAATAATATTGAAGATTACATAGAGATAATAAAAGATGTATTTTCAAAATACAGGATACCTTACTACCTTTCGGAAGAAAACAGGTATATTGATGAAATTGGATTTAAAAAATTATATTCACTTTTTTTATTGAAACAGAACAATTTTAATAAGGATTTGCTTTTAAATTCGTTATCTTTAGATTTAGAGAAATTAGAAGATGTTAATTTACAGGAAATTGAAAAGATTTTAGATAAAAATGCTTTTGAAGAAAGTTTTGAAGAGCTTATTGAACTTATACCATATGACAGTTTAATAAAACTTTTACAGTCTATAAATAATTTTCCAGAAAATTCAAACATCGTAGATTTCTGTGAAAAGTATATTTCCTTTATTGATAATTATCTATTTGAAAACGATTATTCAAAAAAATTGAAGGAAATTTTAGAATTAATAAAATCAGACCCTGTTTTAAAAGAACTGTATACATCAATAAATATAGAAGATTTTAATAATTTAATTTTGCATTTTTTAGAGGAAGAAAATATTCAAAAT
>JALSSE010000471.1 GCA_026984415.1 Hydrogenothermaceae bacterium
TACCATCTCCCATATATCCCGTGGATTAAAGGCATTAAACGGTCCATAGTATTTATCTGGAAGTAAAGGAAAAATAACCACAGAAATAATAGCAAACTTTAAAAATGCAATTATATCTTCCTGAGAAATCTGCTTTGCAAAACTTTCCAGAGTGTATTTAAGGGCAAGTAAAACAGTAGTAAAAATAGTTAAAAATGCAGCAGTGTAATAATAACCATAAAAAACTAACACACCAATCATGTATGTTAGAATTACAGATATTTCTGTTGTAATTCCTATGTCTTTTGAGTACTCAAGGTAAAAATTCAATAAACCAAAAAGAATAATTCCACCTAAAACAACGTAAAATATTCCATCCCAGTAATTTTCATAAATAAAAGCAGAAATAGTTCCTAAAGTTGAGATTAATGGGAACGTCCGTATTCCTGCAAAAACTTCTTTTTTTGTTCTGTGTTCCCTCTCTAATCCAATTATAAGACCAAGTAAAAGTGAAAAAATAATATCAATTATCAGCTTTTGATTAGCAGGATTAATCGTTATTTCCATCAAAACCCCTTATAAAATTTTCCAGTTTATCAAATGGAATTTCTTTATTTCTGTTTTTATACTTTTTAATATCAATAATAACACCTTCTTTTTTAGGAAAATAAACTTTTTCAAGGGTTTGTTTGTATATAAGGTCGTCATCTTTTATTATTTTTGCAGTAACAAGACAGTCTCCTAATGTTTTCATAATATTATCTAAATCTCTTCTCCTTTTTGTTGGTAGAATGAACAAGATATTTACCTCTACAGGTTCTTCAAAAAATATATTGTATTTTTCATTTTGAATTTCTAACTCCCAGACTGCTTTATTTATCTTCAATGAAACATCTTTCGGAACAACGTATCTTTTTCCTGACTTTGTATAAATCCTTGAGTTTATCTTTATCCTATTTGCCTTTGAAGGTGGAATAAAGGAAAGATAAAAAGTATATTTTTTCAAATAAAAACCTCTTAAAATATTTATAAATAAGTATATACAGGTTTTTTATATTTTCATATATTGGTGAAATGTTTGTGATTAGATTTTGCTTAAGTCAAAACCCATTACTGAAATATCGTATTGATTTGCTTTTTCAATAAATTCATCTCTATTTAAAATGTACGTTTTTCCTGCTTCTATCGCTAAAAATTTCGCCCCTGACTGTTTCATACTTTCTAATGTTTTTAACCCCACAACAGGAACATCAAATCTGAAATCCTGATGTTTTCTTGCTACTTTACAAACAACTGTTCCTTCTCCAGCAAGTTCTCCTGCCCTGAGAATACATTTATCTGTTCCTTCAAGTGCCTCAACAGCAACAACAATTTTATTTTTTACTACAACAGTCTGACCAACATCCAAATCAGCTATAACTTTTGCTATTTTCAATCCAAATTTAGCATCTTCAATCTGATTTTCAGTTGGCTCAATATCATTAATTAAACCTTCTTCTGCAAGTAAAGAACCTAAATAAGGAGTCGGGTCAATAAATTCAAAACCCTCTTCTTCCAATTCTTTTATTAATCCACCTAATATTGATTCTGCCCTTTGGTCTGGTAGTTTAGACAAAAACATTAAAGCCCTTGTATCAAGCTCTGTTATGCTTTGAAGAAGGAGTTGATGTTCTATCTTCCCAAGCATTACCAATTTTTTTACGTTGTTTTCTTTTAATATCCTTAAAACTTCTCCTAATTTTCCAAAATTAACCCAGTGTATTTCCCCATAATCAGAAATACTTTCATCTGTTATTCCATGAATTCCAAGAATAAAAACTTCCTCTCCTTTTTCCTTTGCAGTTTTTGCAAAAACAATAGGAAGTTCACCTGCCCCTGCAATCAGACCTATTTTCATAAATTACTCTTCCTCTATGGAATATTTCTTTTTTGAAGCTTCTGGTGCAATTCCCCTTTTTGAAGTTTTTAAGAATTCTACAAGATTTTTAATTTCTGGAGTTAATTCCATTTCTTTTTCTATTTTTTCAATACCTTCTTGAATTGTAGAAGACCTGAGAAAAATAAGTTTATACGCTTCCTTTAATTTTCTAATCTGGTCATTGGTAAAACCACGCCTTTTTAAACCAATAAGATTTAAACCAAATATCATCACTGGATTCCTTGCAGCCCTTGTAAATGGGGGAATATCTTTTGTAACAACTGCACCACCACCAACCATAGCATAATCACCAACTCTACAGAACTGGTGAATAGGTACAAAACCTCCAAGGAAAACGTAATTCCCTACATGTACGTGTCCGCCAAGGGTTGCATTATTTGCAAATATACAATCGTGTCCAACTTTACAATCGTGGGCTATATGTACATAAGCCATAAGATAGGTATTATCACCAATCCTTGTTATTCCATCATCAAAAGCAGTTCCACGGTGAATTGTACAAAATTCCCTGATAATTACGTTGTTTCCAATCTCTGTAAAAGTTTTTTCACCTTTGTATCCTAAATGCTGTGGAATATTGCCTATTACTGCACCTTCAAATATCTGGCAATTCTCTCCTATAGTTGTATTCTCTTTGATTGTGACTTTTGAATAAATCTTTGTGTTGTCTCCGATTTCTACATTATCTTCAATAATAGAAAAAGGGCCAACTTCAACGTTGACCCCTAATTTTGCATTTTCATGAACAATAGCAGTTGGATGAATTTTTACAGACATAAACCAATCCTTAGTTTTATTTTCACACCTTAAACAAGTAAGCTTTTAAGAACTTCTTTAGGCTGAACTCCAACTTTTGTATCAACTACCTGCCCGTTTTTAAATACCATAATAGTAGGAATAGCTCTAATTCCATACTTCATAGCAATATTTGGATTTTCATCTGTGTTTAATTTGCAAACTTTTGCTTTTCCTTCTAATTCAGCAGCCAATTCTTCAACTACTGGAGCAATAAGTCTACACGGTCCACACCAAGGTGCCCAGAAATCCACAAGAACAGGAACATCAGAGTTTAAAACTTCCTGTTCAAAATTTGATTCGTTAAGTACGCATACTTTGCCCGCCATATTATTTCTCCTCCTGATGATTTATCAAAATGTTAATATTAATATACACTAAATTTAATAGAAGATAAATCTTTAATCTTCTTTTAATAAAAGCTTATAAATTTCAAGAGCTTTCTTATTCTTTATGTAGTAACAAACTATAGAACCTTCTCTCTTATACCCAAGTATTCCTCTGTTTCTTAAAACAGAGAGGTGTTGGGATACGTTTGGCTGCTGCAAACCTAAAGCTTCCCATATGTGTTTTACACATTTTTTACCACTGCTTAAAAATCCAATAATTTTTAATCGGCTTGGATGTGCTAAAGCTTTAAGCAATTCTGCAGATTCTTCCAAAAACTCTTCATCTTGCCATTTGTTGTTTTCTACAAGTTCTTCTTTCATTTCCATCACCTTCTTTTTTTATTTTTTATAGAAAAAATTATTATCAAATATTATAATATTTCATTATTCATAATTTTGCAATATCTAATAAGCATACTCAATGAAGTTAAATAATTATTAGTATATTGTAATATTATATTTAATAGATGTCAAGTTTTTATTTGTAATATTCTAAATTTTATTATGTAGACTAAAACCATATAGCTATTTGTTGGTAGTCTTTATTTTCCTTTTTTCTTCTTCCTCTATTTCCCAGAGAAACAGGTATTTTAAAAAAACATAAAAGAAATGGCTTACAGCTACTGAAAGACCTCTTATTCCATCTAAGAAACCAAGTTTTATAAAGTATTCTTTAAAAAATCCCCATAAAGGATTCAGAATTAGGTTGTATAATTTGAATTTTTTTCCTTTTTCATGCATTCCAATAGCAGAAATCTTTGAATATTTTATTAATTTTTTATACTGGTCTTCTATATCTTTGTATGTATAATGGTAGAGAAAACCTTTAAGTTTTTTTGTTTTTCCTGTACAAATAACTTTTTCGTGGAGAAAACCCTCATATTTAACTTTGTCTTTATGAAAAATCCTTATCCTGTACTCAGGTTGCCATGCGAAGTTTAAAAATTTCCCGATATAAAATGTTTTCCTGCTGACATAAAAACATGCGTATTTTTTAATATCTCCATTTTTAAAAATCTGTTTTATACTTTCTTTTAACTCTTTTGATACCTCCTCATCTGCATCAATCACAAAAACATAAGGATTTGAGGCATTATCAATTCCAAACTGAACCTGAGATGGATAGTTTTTCCACTTATGGAATATAACTTTTGCCCCAAGCTTTTCTGCTATTTCAATAGTTTTATCTTTTGAACCACTGTCTATAACAAGTACTTCAGAAGCTATATCTTTTACACTCTCTATAGCTCTTTTAATATTTTCTTCTTCGTTCAAAGTAACGATAACAACACTTAAAGGAAGGGGCTTTTCCATTCCTACCTCCAAAAATTATAAAAAAATAAAATATTTTCAGTGTAAATTCTACCAAAATTATTATATAAACTTATGTAGTTGCTTTTAAAATTCTTTGCAAATAAATTTTTTTTCATTTATTTAGCTCTTATTCTTATTTATAAGTCAATATATAAAAAGTACGTTAACTACAAATAATTTTTAGATTTTCTAAAAATTTACTGTGAGTTTTATATCATATTTAGCTTTTGGAATAAGATATAAGCTCAAACTATTATTATATTCCGAATAAATAATTACTAATGATTCGTAAAAAAATAATTTTTTTATAAATTTTTAGAACTTTATAATCAGTCAAATTAGCTTATAATATTCATGTTATTTAATAATTTTATATTGAGGTGGTTAAATATATGTGTGGAGTTTTTGGAGTTTTTAATAACTCATCTGCCGCAGAACTGACATTTTTAGGACTACATGCCCTTCAACATAGAGGACAGGAATCTGCCGGAATAGCTGTTTCTGATGGTTATGATATAAATTTAAAATTAGGGACTGGATTGGTTACTAAAGCAATCAGACAGGATGATTTTAAAGAACTAAAAGGTGATATAGCAATAGGACATGTAAGATACTCTACCGCAGGTGGTTCAGATACAAAAAATATTCAACCATTTTTTGCCCATTTTTACGGTGGTTCATTTGCAATAGCCCACAATGGAAACCTTGTAAATGCACTTGATATAAGACTTCAACTTGAAAAAAACGGAGCTATTTTTCGCTCAACATCAGATACAGAAGTATTTGTACACCTGATAGCCAAAGCCAAAGAGCCTCCTCCTTCCCACATAATGCTTCATAAAAATGATTTAGATTTTATACCACTTGTATTTGATGCTATGAGGAAGGCAAGAGGAGCATATTCTCTAACAATTTTAAGGGAAAAACAGTTAATTGCTGTTAGGGATCCATTTGGTTTCCGTCCATTAGCTTTAGGGAAAAATAAATCAGGAAGTTTTTTTGTTGCTTCTGAAACATGTGCCTTTGATATAGTTGATGCTGAGTATTTAAGGGATATCAAACCGGGAGAAGTTTTAGTTATTGATGATTCAGGAATGCGTTCTTATTTTCCTTTTGAACAAATTGAGAAACCTGAGAAATGTATTTTTGAATTTGTTTATTTTGCAAGACCAGACAGTATGATTTTTAATGACTGGGTTTATGAAATAAGAAAAGAAATGGGAAGGAAGTTGGCACAGGAACACCCAATAGATGCAGACTGTGTTGTTCCTGTTCTTGATTCTGGAATGCTTGCAGCAAAAGGTTATTCAGAAGAAAGTGGAATACCTTTAGAAATTGGGCTTATCAGAAACCATTATGTTGGAAGAAGTTTTATACAACCTACACAGGAAATAAGGGATTTAAGCGTTAAGCTAAAACTAAACCCTGTAAAACAGGTAATTGAAGGAAAAAGATTAATAGTTGTTGATGACTCTTTAGTGAGGGGAACAACAAGCAAAAAAATTGTTAATATGCTAAGGAAAGCTGGGGCTAAAGAAATACATCTTTTAATAAGCTCGCCTCCTGTTGTCTCCCCTTGTTATTATGGAATTGATACACCAACAAAAGAAGAACTGATTGCAAATCAGATGGAT
>JALSSE010000472.1 GCA_026984415.1 Hydrogenothermaceae bacterium
AGGGGATACGGCAGTTGCAGTAAACCCTGAAGATGAAAGATACAAGCATTTAATCGGTAAAAAAATAAAACTTCCTCTTGTTGAATGGAAAAGAAAAACATGGGACGGAAAAGAAATTGATAATCTTATTCCAATAATTGCAGATGATTACGTTGACCCAGCATTTGGAACTGGTGCAGTAAAAATAACACCTGCCCACGACCCTAATGACTTTGAAGTTGGACAAAGACACAATTTACCAATCGTTGTTGTAATGGATGAATCTGCCCATATGAACGAAAATGCAGGAATTTACAAAGGATTAGACAGGTATGAAGCAAGGAAAAAAATAGTTGAGGATTTAGAAAAACAGGGACTTCTTGAAAAAGTCGAAGAACACATACATAATGTGGGACATTCTCAACGTTCTGGAGCAGTTGTAGAACCTTATCTATCTATCCAGTGGTTTGTAAATACAAGAAAATTAGCAAAAGAAGCTATAAAAGTAGTAGAAGAAGGAGAAATAGAATTTATACCAGAAAACTGGAAAAAAACATACCTAAACTGGATGTACGATATTAGAGATTGGTGTATCTCAAGACAGATATGGTGGGGACATAGAATTCCTGTCTGGTACTGTAAAAAATGTGAACATACTAATGTATTCAATGACGATATTTTTGAAACACTTGGAGAAAAAGTTATTTTTAACTTTTATGGAGATTCAAAAATTTCACAGATTTTTTCAAAAAAAGAGCTAACGGAATTACTTCAAAAACCAAACTTTAACCAACCAGATAAAACAAACCTTGAATTTTATGAAAAATTTGTTTTTGGAAAAGAAATTCCAGAATTAAAAACAGAAGAAAGTATAAAAAAATTATTAGATGAAAACTACAAAAAAGTACCAATACTTGATATTGATGGGGAATACTCCTGTTATTTACCTTATGTAGTTTTTTACCTACACGAAAACGGGTATATCGGAAACAGTTTTTCAGCAATTGATATTAAAGAAGCTTATTTTAAACATAAAGATGAAGTTGATTTTGTAGTTAAGTTAATAACAGGTGAAAACAATAATGAAGAGCTTTTTGAAAACATATCAGCTTTAGAAGAAAGACTTATTGACCATGCATATGGGAACTGTGAAGAAGGAAAAATCTTCCTGTCAGAAATAAACAGAACATTCAGCATTATTGAAGACAACATTAAAGAAGTTAGATATTTTATCCCTTTAAAATGTGAAAAATGCGGAAGCTATCATCTAAATCAGGAAGAAGATGTTTTAGATACTTGGTTTTCTTCTGCATTGTGGCCTTTTGGAACATTAGGATGGAAAGAAAATTTACCAGATTTACAGACCTTTTACCCAACTTCATTACTGGTTACTGGGTTTGATATTATCTTTTTCTGGGTTGCCAGAATGATAATGATGGGAATGCATTTTATGAAAGAAATTCCTTTTGAAGATGTTTACATACATGCCCTTGTTAGAGATGAAAAAGGAGAAAAAATGTCAAAAACAAGGGGAAACGTAATTGACCCTCTTGATATGATTGAAAAATACGGAGCTGACGCTTTAAGATTTACACTTACAGCACTTGCTGCACAGGGTAGGGATATTAGACTTTCTGAAAAAAGAATTGAAGGTTATAAACATTTTGCGAATAAAATCTGGAATGCCTCAAAGTTTGTCATTTCAAATTTAGAAGAACATTTATCAAAAGGAACAATTTATCAGGACATAAAAAATCTAAATTTATCTTACGAAGACAAATGGATATTAACACTTTTACAGGAAACAGTAGAAGATTTAGAAAAATCTCTAAAAGATTATAAATACAATGACTATGCCCACAAAAACTACGATTTCTTCTGGCATGAATATTGCGACTGGTATTTAGAGCTTGTGAAAAATAGAATTTACAAAGGAAGTTCAAATGAGCAGGAAGTTGCTTTATCTGTTCTTGTTCATATTCTTGATAAATCTTTAAGACTTCTTCACCCAATAATGCCGTTTATAACTGAAGAGATATGGCAACATCTACCTTATAAAGAAAGCAAATATCTTGCGATTGCAAAGTATCCAGAAAAAGATGAAAGTCTTATTTTTGAGAAAGAAAAAGAATTAATTGAACAGTTAAAAGAATTGATTGTATCCATAAGAACTGTAAGGGCTGATTTTGGAATAGAACCTTCAAGAAAATTAAATATTTTTATTAAACCAAATAGTGAAGAATTTGAAAATGTGTTGAAATCTTTAGAGCAGTCTGTAAAAGCTCTTGCAAGAATAGAAAATTTAGAAATTGGAATGGATATAGAAAGACCAGAAAATACAGTAATGGCAATTTCAAAAGGTGCAGAGGTTTATATTGACATTTCTGGAACTATTGATGTAGATAATGAACTAAAAAGACAGGAAAAACTTCTTAAAGAAGTAGAAAAATCAATAACAATTGCAGAAAAGAAACTTTCTAATGAAAATTTTGTTAAAAAAGCACCACAACAGGTTGTAGAAAAAGAAAAACAGCTTTATGAAGAGCTGAAAGAAAAGAAACAAAAGATTGAAAGGGTTATATCCAGTTTGAAAGAGTTGTTTTCACAGAAGTGAAATTTGAATTTAATTAGATGAGTGAAATAAATGGAAGAAATTTTATCATTTCTAGGGATTTTAATTTCAGTTTTAGGGTCAACTTTAGTATCAGTTTGTATGTGGAAAAAGGAAAAAGAGAAAGAAAGAATTAATAAAGAATATGAAAAAAAAGAAGAAAGATATATATCGTTAGTTAAAAGCATTAAAGGTTTTTATAATGGGACCCATGATCAACAAAAAATAGATCAATTTCTGGATGAGTTTTATTTAAGTTGGTTGTATTGTCCAGATAATGTTATAAAAAAAAGGAAAGGAATTTTTAATAAAACTTGAGAATAGTAATGATGAGAAAGAAATAGAAAATGCACTTGCAGATTTTATTCTTGAAATGAGAAAAGATTTAATAAATAGAAAAAAAGTAGATAAAACAAACCTTACAACTGAAGATTACAAATTTTATAGAGCTAAAAATTAGAAATAAAAGGACAAATAGGTTTTGTCTGAACGTTGTGGGATATAAAGACCCCTGCCCTGGACGGTGAGATTTGATAAAAAAACAAAGTTTTGTCTGAACGTAGTGGGATATAAAGGACTTTCCCAATCAACTAATATTTCAATTTTCATGTGTTTTGTCTGAACGTAGTGGGATATAAAGACAAATACAATGTGTTCGACTTGTTGAAAAAATTGGGTTTTGTCTGAACGTAGTGGGATATAAAGGATGATGTCTCTATTGGCGCAAGCAGGCGGAACAATGTTTTGTCTGAACGTAGTGGGATATAAAGAATTTTCCAACATCAATAGTCATATACTATATAATAGTTTTGTCTGAACGTAGTGGGATATAAAGTTGTACCTGCTGTTAAGGTTCTTGTAGTAGCAGACGTTTTGTCTGAACGTAGTGGGATATAAAGCTGTCCCATATCGTAGGGTCTGACCAGTTTCCTGAAGAGTTTTGTCTGAACATAGTGGGATATAAAGAAAGATATATCGCCACTTTCGGCAACAGACTGTTTGAGTTTTGTCTGAACGTAGTGGGATATAAAGTCACGAATGGCGATAACAGTTCTGTCTTGCGAACGTGGTTTTGTCTGAACGTTGTGGGATATAAAGGCTTATATACAAGTAAACCTTTCTACTTCTATTCTTTAAGAAAATCTTATATACAAAATTTTTCGCATAAAACCCATTGTTTTAACAGTGGAATACAAGCTAAACCGCGTAAGCCGTAAATTCGTTTTAGCCGTCTTTTTCCATTTTAACTAAGAAGACTTGCTTTTCTCGTTAATTTACCATAGGATAAGAAAAAATGAAAGTTTTAAAACTGAAAAGAAGCTTAAGAATAGAGCTAAGTAAAACAGATAAAACAACACAAATAATACTCGGCTACCTAACCTATCACACAGGAAAGCTATGGAATGAAGCAAACTACCTTGTAAAAAATAAACTTGCTAAACCTAACCAATATGACCTATACAACAAGCTAAAAGATAAATCTATACATAAAAAATCACTGCAAAGCAGAACTGCTCAAATTGTATTAGATGAGCTTTCAAGAGGTTGGCAGAACTTTTTTAAGTATCTACAAACACCAGAAAAATATCCATCACCAGTAAAACCACCAAAATACAATAAGAAAAAATCACCACACAGACCAGTAATATACGACAAAACAGGATTTAAGATAGAAGGAAATACTTTAAGACTGAGCCTGTCAAAAGATTTAAAACAGCATTTGAAAGAAAAGCACAATATAAAGATTAACTACCTTAAAATAGAAACAGGATTAGATTTAGAAAAATTAGACATTTTAAACATACAGATAACACCATACAAAGCATACGGAAAAATTACATACAGGCTAAACATCGTATATGAGAAAAAGATAAAGGAAGAAAAACTACAAACAGATAAAGTTTTAGCAATAGATTATGGAGTATCAAACTTTGCAACTATTGTAATAGAAAACCAGCCTATAAGCTATATAGTAGATGGCAAAGGAATACAGTCCATATTAAGAAAATATCTAAAGAAACTATCAAAATGGCAAAAGAAAAGAGATAACCTGTTAAACAAAGGACTATCAACAAGTAGAGTAGATAAAGTGCTTCACAGGATACAAAAGAGGATAAATAACCTGATAAGGGACTTTAGTCATAAGGTTTCAAATCTGATAGTAGAACTTGCCAGAAAGTATGGAGTATCTCACATAGTAATAGGCAAGCTACAAGAGAGTAAAAACAAAGAAAGTAAGCTATCAAGCATAATAGACCAGATGTTAAGCTTACTACCACACGGTAGAGTATCAAAGCAGATAGAGTATAAAGCAAGTGAATATGGGATAAAAACAATACTTGTAGACGAAAGCTATACTTCAGGTGTGGACAGCTTAAAAGAAGTAGCTGTCAACAAAGAGAATTACACACCTGAAGCAAGGAAACACAGAGGATTGTTTAAGAGTGTATTAGGATTCATTAATGCAGATGTAAATGGAGCAAGGAATATACTTAAAAAGTTTAAAAAGAGTTTCCACGACTACATTACAGGATTAAAGCGAACTATTAGAGTAAGGGTATTTGGGAAATTAAAACAAATCTCTGATTTGAGCGACCGAACGGGAGCAGGTAGCCCTAAGTCTGTCCGAGTATATGGACAGATAGGGGTAGTAAGGTGTGGTGACCACCTGTCAGGGATAAGGCGAGCCTGCAAGGCGAGCAACATTTGCCGAAGGCAAAGTAGTGAGCCGAAGGCGAACAACCTCCCTGAGAAGCTCTTGACTTTAGTCAAGGGTAGTTCACTCTTATGTCAGAAAAACAAAAAAATAACCGTTTATAGAAAAAAAATGAAATTTTGGGGATATAAATGAGAATTAAAATTTTAATTAAATCTAACAAAGTTCCATTTTTATACCGCCACAGAGTTATCTCTCTGATAAAAGAAGCTTTAAAAAAATCAGACAAAGACTACAAAGAGTTTTTATACAACAATCAGATAACAAAACCATTCAGTTTCAATCTTGTATTTCCAAAAGAAAAACAAATCCAGACAGCAAAAATTCAGATAGATGAAAAATTTAAAATAGAAGATAAAGTTGTTATTTCGGATAATTATTTTAGCCTTTTTATATCTTCAATTGATTACAGATTTATAATAAGCCTTTTTAATGGGCTAAAAAGATTAAAAACATTTCAATTTAGCTCTGACAAAAACATGTTAATAGACGGCGAAAAAATCAGCTGGCAAATTAAAAATGTATCAGTCTTAAATGAAAGACCAATAAAAAAGGAAACAGTAATTTTCAAAACAAACTCACCTATTATTGTAGAAGACAAAGATGATAAACCAGTTTTGTTCAATGAAGAAAGATTTGAAAAAGAGCTTAACGAAGTAATGGACAGAATACTAAAATCACCACATATAAAAGGAAAAGGACTGGAAAAACCATTAAAATTTGAGCCTATAAAAATGCAAAAG
>JALSSE010000473.1 GCA_026984415.1 Hydrogenothermaceae bacterium
TGGTTTAGGTGGAAGATGGGACTCTACAAATATTGTAGAGCCAGAACTGTCTGTAATAACAAATGTATCTTTAGACCATACACATCTCCTTGGAAATACCATTGAAAAAATTGCTTTTGAAAAGGTAGGAATTGGAAGAAAAGATAAACCTCTTGTTATAGGCTCTAACCAAATAGAGATAGTTAAAGAAGCAGAAAAAAGAGGAATAAAAGAAATTTACCAGTTTGGAAAGGATTTTCATTTTGAAATAAATAAAAATGGGAGTATTAATTACTACTTTGACATATACACAGTTAAAAATTTAAAACCTTCTATTTTAGGGAAAAGGCAGTTTAACAATTTATCTACTGGACTAACAGCTTTTTTGATTTATGCTGAAAGGGAGATGATACCTGTTGGAATTGGTTCTATTTACGAAGCTGTATCAAATGTAAAATGGAAAGGTAGAATGGAAATAATAGGAGAAAATCCTGTTATTGTTGTAGATGGTGCCCACAACGAAGATGCTGTTGAGAAAAGTTTTGAAGAATTAAAAGAAATCTTCCCAGATAAAAACATAATTACTGTTTATTCAGGAATGAGGGATAAAAATGTAGATAAGATTGTTAAGGTAATTAAGGAAAACTCAAAGGATATAATCTTTACAAAGATACCTGTTTCCCGCAGTTTAGATAAAGAAGATTTTAAAAATTTTGGTGGATATAAATTTGTAGAAGAACCTGAAAGTGCTGTTAAATACGCTAAAAGTCTTGCGAAAAAAGATGATGTTATTTTTATAACAGGTTCTTTATACCTTGTCGGTGAAGTCTTAAAAAAGTTTTCACTTAATAAAGTTAAGTAAACTTAAATCTTTATTTTGGGCAATTGAAGCAAGTAAAGCCTGATAGGCAGTTCTTGATTTTTCTAATTCTGATATAGTTCCTGCGTAATCTGCATCTTCTAATTTTGAAATCAATTCTGAAAAATTAACCCTTAGTGTATTGTTCTGTTCTTCAATATTATCAGCAACAACCATCTGTTCACCAATTAAAGAACGGTGCTGCATAATTTTATTTAACCCTATGTCAAAAGCCTCTAAAATAGGAACATTTCCATAAGAATTTCCATCTACTGTAACGTTAATATAATCAGCACTGTTATAGAGCCTTGATAAATCTCCAGAATCAATAATCTCTATAATTTTATCAATTGCTTCAACAACAAGCATTTTATTGCTAACTTCGTTAACTCCAAGGTAATCTTTTCCACTGAAAGTTGTATTAAGTTCCACACCTTTTGCAATTGGCACAGTTGTTTCAACAGTTTCACCCTGATAAGAACCAGTGTTGTCAAAAGGTTTCACCTGAGATTTTACACCTGCAAAAAGGCTACTGTCCCCTACCTGAACATTTGCCTGATTTATAATGTAATCCCTCATTGATTGGAAATAATCCCTTAAGATATCAGCATCTTCACTGTCTAAAACACCTGTATTTAAAATTCTAATAATTTCTGTTCTTACTTCCTGTCCAACATTTACAATTGTTCCAAGCGTGCTTTCAGCAGCATCTAAATTCGTTTTTACAAGAGATATATTTCTGTTAAAGGTTTCAATATCGCTGTTTAACCTTTTAAATCTCATAGAACGTATATGGTCTACCGTATTGTCTGAAGGGGCAAGGATTTTTTTACCAGATGCAAGCTGCTTTGTAAACTTTTCTAAATCCCTTTCTTTTATCCTGTCGTATTTTGTAAATGTATCAAAAAACGAAATATCTGGAATTCTCATCTTTTCACCAGTTTATCTTTCTTTTTCAAGTTCTATTATCGGAATATTTTTTATTAATTTTAGGTTAAATTAACGGACAAGTCCAAGTACAGTTTGTAAAAGCTCATCAGTAACGTTTATTATCTTTGCTGAAGCTTCATAAGCCCTCTGTAATTTTGTTAAATTAATAAGTTCCTCATCCATATTTACAGAGCTAATTTCTTTCATTTTATTCTCAATATTTTCCCTGAGGAAACTGTTTTGTTTTACTCTGTCATCAGTATGTTCAATCTCAAATCCTATTGGAGCAACAATTCCAGAACTGTAATACTCATTAAAGGATTTTTCTTTTATTTTATTGTATGTTGAAGTGTCATTTAATTTGTAGGATATGGAACCTAATGTTATTTCTCCATCAGAAAGTAAATCTGTTTCCTGTGAAGAGGTTAAAGCCCCATCAATAGAATCTTTTAAATTGATAATTTTCTTTATATTTGTGTTGTCAGAGTTTGTGTATGTAGGGTCAGATGCAGCAGCTATATTTTTAGGGTCTGAGATGTTTAGGTAAATGTTTGATGAGTTCAAATTTGTTGAGCTAACTGAAGGGTCTATTGAGAAGAAATCAATATTATTATTTCCTTCTAAATCATAACCATCCCTGTGTATTTTGTTTACTGTAAGGGCTAAAGTTGCTGTAAAATCATCTAATTTTTTTAAATTTTTATTTATAAATTCAACACCTCTTAAATCTCCGCCGATTTCACCTTTTTTAATTTCTGAAGTTATGTTAACCCCATCCCATCTGACAATTGGATTCTTTTCTGTGTCTGTTTCGTATGTTAATTCAAAATTTTTATCAAATGATACAAGTGTAAATCCTTTTGATGTTGTAATATCAGCAGTTCCATCTTTATAGGTGATTATTTTTGTGTCTATTAAATTTGAAATTTCTTTTAATGTTTTGTCCCTTTCATCTAAATAAAAGTTCAATTTGTCTGGGTCTTTTTGGAAAGCTCTAATATTCTGGTTTATTTTTGTTAAATGTTCTGTAAGGTTATTTAGTTTTGAAATGTTATCCTGTACTGCAAGGGAGGTTTTTTCTTTTATATCATTTAATGTTTCATTACTGTTTCTTATCCTTCCTACTAAATCCTGAGCTTTAGTTATAACTTTTTGCCTTGCTGCTAAATCATCTGGGTTTACTGCCATATCGTTAAAAGAGTTGAAAAATTCATTTATTTCATTAGAAAATCCAGAACCTTGAATGTCGTTAAATACAGCTTCTATCTGCTTTAGAACATCTTTGTATTCATCATCTCCAGTTACTTCCTGATTTATTGTTGCAAACCTTTTAAATAGAGATTCGTTGTACTTCCTTTCAACCTTCTCTAAATTAACGCCGCCTGTTGGCATATCCTGAAATACAGGGACTTTTCTTGTGTAGCCTTCTGTAAATACGTTTGATATGTTCCTGTTTGTTAGATTTATACCTTTTTTATGTGAAAGTAAAGATTGACCAGCTATAGATAAAGAATAAAATAGAGACATTTTAAAACCTCTTTGTTTAGTTTTAATATTATTATCGGCTTTTGGTTATATTTTTTTATTGATTAAACCTTTTTTCTCAGATTGGACTGTTCCAGATTGGTTGTACTGTTGAGGTGATTCTACAAAAATTGAGTCAAAGATTTCTTCTATAAATTTTGCATTTCCTAAAGCTATTTCCATATTTCTGTTGCTGAGTCTTTTAATGTTATCTAATTTTTCTCTGTAAGGTTCTAAATCTTCTTTTTTGAACATACTTAATTTATAAATCAAGTCCTGTTTTTCTTTTACCACAAGTTCTAACTGGACAGCGTATTTTGTATCTGAAATAGACTTGATAAGTAAATCCCTTTCTTCCTCTAACTTGTATTCTAAAAAATTAAGCAGGTCTAACACACTTTCCATTTTTACACCACTTTGTTTTATAAATCTTTTCGTTTGGAAAATGTAAATCTTAAAATGTTCTAACTATGTTGTAGTAAGTGTCCCTCTGGGCTGGGATGAATCCTGCTTCTTTTATTATTTTTGCCATCTTTTCAGGCTTTGGATATGAAACTGAAAGACCTGTTGATGTTACAACATTTTCTTCAATCATTGTACTTCCAAGGTCGTTAGCACCAAAGTGAAGTCCAACTGGTCCTATTTTCATAGTCTGTGTTACGTGGGAAGTCTGGATATTATCAAAATTGTCTAAAAATATCCTTGCAACCGCTAAAACTTTTAGATAGTAAGCAGATGTTGGAGGCTCAAGGTGGTCAAGCATAGTTCCACCTTTCTGGAAAGTCCACGGGATAAAAGCTGTAAATCCACCAGTCCTATCCTGTAAATTTCTTACATGTGAAAGGTGTTCTATAATGTGTTTTGGTTTTTCAACATGACCAAACATCATTGTTGCTGTTGTTCTCATACCTAATTGGTGGGCTGTTTCATGGACTTGAAGCCACTGGTTTGTAGTTGTTTTGTTTGAAGAAATTAAAACTCTAACTTCATCTGATAGAATTTCAGCACCACCACCAGGGAGACTATCAAGTCCTGCATCTTTTAAAG
Source organism: Hydrogenothermaceae bacterium (assembly GCA_026984415.1). The sequence goes on from JALSSE010000473.1 coordinate 4,340, forward strand.
TTTCAAGTACTTCCCTGTAAGACATTTTTTCTAACTTTGAAATGTAATTTATTTCTGTTGCAGATAAGGAATGGATATGTATTTCAGGAAATCTTTTTTTAATTCCCTTAAAAAGCTCCACATAGAAATCCAGTCTTAAATCTGGATTTAAACCACCCTGCATAAGTAATGTAGTTCCACCCCAATCAACAAGTTCCTGTATTTTCTGGTATATTTCTTCAAAGTCAAGTACATAAGCATCTGAATCGCTTTTTTTCCTCTGGAATGCACAGAATTTACATCCTGCAACACAAACATTTGTGTAATTAACATTTCTATCAACAACAAAAGTAACAACATTGTCAGGATGTTTCTGTGTTCTAACGTAGTCTGCAAGCCTTCCTAACGTAAGAAGGTCTGAATCTGTAAGAAGCTCTAAAGCTTCCTCTTCAGAAATCCTTTCATTATTAAATACTTTTTCAATAACTGGGGAGTTTATATTTAAAGTTTCCATATCTTCCTCTTTTACGATTTCAGAACTTTTAACATCTCTCCTTTTATTTTTGAGAGAAGCTCCTCATCGTAGATTTTGTTTTTGTTTAAATCCCTTACGTAAAAAGCATCTCTTGCCCTTTCGCCCTGTGTTGAAACTTTAGCAATATGGACATATATGTTAAATTTATCAAATACTTTAATAATGTCAAAAAGTAAGCCTATTCTGTCTTCTGCTGAAATGTCAAAAATTGTGTAGCTGTCAGACAGCTTATTATCTATTTTAACAAAAGTTGGTGGTGGTATGGTAGAAGCCTTAAATCCTTTCTGTGTAATTTTTAATTCATCTATTGATATATTTCCATTTAAAATTTCGTTAAATAAATCTAAAAATTCCTGAAATCTGCTTTCGTCAATTGCCTCTAACGCTGATGTAGAAACCTTCAGATTAACTATACTAACACCATCTTTCCTTGTAAAACTGTAAACGCTGAGTATATTTATATTCATTGCACTGAGGGCACCTGTAATCAGTAAAAGGGGGTTTTTAACATCTGATATTGCCATATCTATATTTGAAAATCCAACACCTGCCTTCTTTTCAAAGTAAAACTGTATATCACCAGTTTTTAACAGTTCCTCTTCTAACATAAGATGTTTAAAAGCATCGTCGGAAGTTGTAGATAAAAGGTAATAATCACTTATCCTGTTTAGGTGGAATTCTGCCCTTTCTTCCCCAAGTTCTGCACTTAATAGGGCTTTTAATCTTTTTCTTTTTTCTTCAATTCTTCTCTGGTTTAGCTGGTCAACAGGTATTTCTTCTTCAAATATTTCCATTGTTTTGTTAAATAGTTCCCAGAGTAGGGAGTTTTTCCAGTCATTCCATACATTTGGTCCAACTGCATTTGCATCACACCACGTAAGGACAGTAAGCATTTTTAGTATTTCAGGATTTTTTACAGTCTGTACAAAACTTTCTATAACTTTTGGTTCGTGAATATTTCTTCTCTGAGATATTTTTGCCATTTCTAAATGGTGTCTGACTAAATAGCTTACAATTTCTGCTTCTTCATCTGTATAATCAAATCTTTTCATGATGTCATATGCCATTTTTGCCCCTAAAACGCTGTGGTCTGCCTTGTGTCCCTTTCCGATGTCGTGGAGGAAAATTGCCCATATAAGAAGGTCTTTTCTTTCAATTTCTTTATATAACTCGTACATCTTTTTCTTTTCT
>JALSSE010000474.1 GCA_026984415.1 Hydrogenothermaceae bacterium
CTGGAAAGGTCAGGAAGGTAATCCGATGCTCCAGAGAATTTACGGTGTTGCCTTCTGGACAGAAAAAGAGCTGAAAAAATATATGCATATGCTTGAAGAGGCTAAAAAAAGAGACCACAGAAAAATAGGAAAAGAATTAGAGCTTTTCATTATAGATGAAAATGTAGGTGGTGGGCTTGCATTATGGCTTCCAAAAGGTGCAATAATCAGAAATGAAATAGAAAATGCATGGAAAGAAGAACATATTAAAAGAGGTTATCAGTTAGTTTACTCTCCACATGTTGGAAAACAGGAACTCTGGCAGACAAGTGGACATACAGATTTTTATAGAGAAAGTATGTTCCCTGAAATGCAGATAGAAGAAGAAGGATATTTTGTAAAACCTATGAACTGTCCATTCCACGTTGAAATATACAAATCAAGACAGAGAAGTTATAAAGAACTTCCAATAAAACTTGCAGAATTAGGGACAGTTTATAGATACGAAAGAAGCGGTGTTTTACACGGTTTAATGAGGGTTAGAGGTTTTACACAGGATGATGCCCACATCATTTGCCGTGAAGACCAGGTTGAAGAAGAAATTCAAAAGGTTCTTCATTTGGCAATAGATACTTTAAAAGCCTATGGTTTTGAAGAATTTCAGATTTTCTTATCAACAAGACCTGAAAAGTCCGTTGGTGACGATAGAATGTGGGAAATAGCCACAGACTCTTTAAGAAAAGCTATTGAAAGTGTTGGATTACCTTATGAAATTGATGAAGGTGGAGGAGCTTTTTACGGTCCAAAAATAGACGTAAAAATAAAAGATGCTATTGGAAGAATGTGGCAGTGTTCAACAATACAATTTGATTTTAACCTTCCAGAAAGGTTTGATATGTATTATATAGGTGAAGATAACAAAAGACACAGACCTTATATGGTTCACAGGGCTATATTTGGTTCAATAGAAAGGTTTATAGGCGTTTTAATAGAACATTTTGCAGGTCAAATGCCTTTATGGCTTTCACCAGTGCAGGCAAAAATTATTCCAATTGCGGATGTACACATTCCTTATGCTAAACAGGTAGAACAAAAACTTAAAGAAAAAGGATTAAGAGTTGAAGTTGATGAAAGAAATGAAAGAATGAATAAAAAAATAAGAGATGCAGAACTTCAAAAAATACCTTATATGTTAGTTGTAGGGGATAAAGAGGTTGAAACAGAAACAGTTGCTGTTAGGACAAAAAAGAAGGGAAATTTAGGGACTATTTCTGTTGATGAGTTTGCAGACAGGGCTTCAAAACTTATAAAGGAAAAATCTTTAGAACTTTAAAAGGGAAGGCATAAAGCCTTCCTAAAAATTAATAAAGTGGCATTGCATAAACGCTACCACTTTTAACCATTCCATTAGTTTCAAAAATAATTACATCAGCCATATTTTTTACAGTTATATGAACATAATCTCTATTTAATCCAGGTTCTCCACCGTCACTTTCTTCTATTTCAATAACAACTGGAGTAGAATAATTCATCATTCCTGTTAAAGTTATTCTCGCTGTATCAAATTCAACATTAGGTTTCATCGGGTCAAATGCTGGGTCATCATAGCAAAGAACACTATTTAAATTATAAGCAACAACATAGTTATATTTATAATTTTCAACCCAGTTCATTATAAATATTGGGTTTACCCCTGGATAGTTACTGCACGGAATTTGAGATTTAACAACAGCTGAATTAGGCCAGTTTCCAATTGTGAAATTTCCATATACTTTTCCGTTATCTGTTACTTTATTAAATACTGCATTACAATTTTTATCTGAATCCATAGCTATATCACAGTCAGGATTAGTTCCACAAGGTTCACAATCACCTTCCCAATCTATTAAAGCACTTCCCATATCTGGAGTAGAGATTAATGTAACTGTTGTGCCTTTTACAAAATCTGAAGAACAGGTTCCATCACAATTTATTCCTGCAGGACTACTACTAATATTTCCGCTGCCAGTACCGGACTTTGTTATATTCAATTTAAATAATGGTTTAAAGAGGGCTCCACAATTTCTTTCCGATTCTCCCATATTTATACTACAAACTGGATTAGTTCCACAGGAAGCACATGAAACAGTCCATTGAATAAATGCAGAATCCGGTTTTGGTGTAGCTGTTAAAGTTACATCAGTATTTTCATCAAAAAATTCTGAACAAACAGCCCCACAATTTATTCCTGCAGGATTACTAACTACTGTTCCATCTCCATCTCCAAACTTTATTACAGTTAATGGAAAATGTTGTTTTACTATTATTGTTATTGTTGAGGACTTATCAGTTTCCAACAAATTATCTTGAACTTCACAGCTTGTAATATATGTTCCTTTATCATTATAAGTAAAGTCTAAATTTCCATCTGTAGTTATAAAGTCTATTGCATTATCTCCGATTACATCCCATTTATAAGAAGAGATTGTTCCATCTGAATCTGTTCCACTACATGAAAAATGAACTGTTAAAGGTTTATAGCCTATTATCGGATTGGCTGAGAAAGATGTTACAGTTGGAGGAGTATTATAATCCTGGGCTGCAGCTAACAGGTCAATTCTTGGTTCTGTGTTTCCACAAACACCTGATATAGGTACCCCGGTAGTTTGAAAAGTAGTTAAGATATCATCAACAGTTACAACATTTTTATCTGGTTTTATCTGCCTTATTACTGCAAAAGCTCCTGCTACATGAGGAGTAGCCATAGATGTTCCAGATTTAAATCCGTAACCTGTACCTGGTATAGAAGATAAAATTGATGAACCTGGTGCAAATATCAGATTATCAAAACTTGGGTCGTAATTACTAAAACCTGATTTGGTATCACTTTTAGTTGTGGAACCAACTGCAACTACACTTGATATACAGGCAGGATGTGTTATCCCATCGCAATATCCATTATTCCCAGCAGCCACTACAGTAGCAATTCCAACAGATTTTAAATTATCTATAATAGGTTTTAAAGGTGAAGAACAGTAAGAACCATTTTTACCACCACCTATGCTCATATTTACAGATGCAATATTGTATGTATTTCTTAAGTTATAGACATAAGTTAACGCATCAACTAAATCAGAATTATACACTTTTATACATGGAGGTGAACCATTACAGGAACTATTAGTGTTTACTTTTGTAAATACCTGTACAGCTATAATGTTAGCATCTCTTGCAACTCCGTATCTATTGTTTACAACATCTTTACCTGCAGCTATACCTGCAACATGTGTGCCATGGTCACATTTAGAAATTGTACAGGGTACTCCAGCCCCACTACCTATTTGAGATTCCATGCCATTGGGACATAAACTTTCTCTATTTGGAGGGTCATTTGTAGAAAAACAAGCTTCTGCAACAACTTTTCCAGATAAAAAAGGATGATTTTTGTCAACACCTGTATCTAATATGGCAACTGTCCAGCCGTTTCCAGTGTAACCTCCATTTGCTACATCATCGGCATTTATTAAAGGAATTGTATTGTCAAGGTTAGGTTCCATAGCCTGATTTTCGTGTACAAATTTAACAAGTGAGCTGCTGCATATTTCAGTAATTGCAGTTGAATCAGCTTTTAGAAATACAATAGGTATAATATCTGTATATTCTTTTAGAATTTCAGCATTCTCAGTTATGCCATTAATAAAAGTTCTGAATTCGGATTTTTTATTAGATATTTCTATTCTTTGTCTTTTTATCTCTTCTTTTTTTAGATTTCCTTCAGGTTGAAAAGACATATTTAATGTTACAAGTATTTCTAATTCACCCTCGGTGTCAGCTTTTATGATTAATTCATCACAATTTGGTGGAAAATTTGTTCCATCAGGTGGAGGTTGAGCAGCATTAGCTAAGAAAAAGAACAAAAATATTACAATTAAAGAAATTAATTTATTTTTAAAAGTCTTCATAACTATTTACCTCCTATAAGAATATTCTAAAAATATAAAAAATGTATCTGATTATAAATTTAGAATCTTTAAATACATCTGGCAAGTTATTGGTTTTATTATTTTTTTATTTTAATCTTAACGTGATTTTCACTTGAAATTATCTATTAAAAATTTCCTATAAAAACCAACAATCAAATTAATGATATGCAGGATTTTAACGAAGAATATTAATGAATAAATATATTATTATTTTCTAATTAATTTTGGAGGAAAAATGGAGAAAGGTTTAAATTATAAATTTTTAACATCTATCCTTTGTATATTTTGCTTTTCAACTGCAAGTTTTGGTGGTGTCTTAAGTAAAGATTTAGTTGAAGGTTCTTTTGTAAGTTTTACTGTAGGAAGCGGTTCTTTTGGATTGTATAAAAAGAAAAAAGACTTAAGTCAGGATGGAAGACCAAGTACAAGGGTTAGATTAGGGGTAGATTTTGAAAGAATGAGAATATACGGTGCTATGCAAAAACTAAACTTTAGCAAAAATAGAGAATATTACGATTTTATGGAAGAGTTGTCAGTAGATATTTTTTTAAGAAAAAGTAGACTAAAACCTTTCATTGGAGGAAATATAGGGTATATGTATGCCAGTGAAATTACTCCTAAAATGAAACTTATAAAGATAAGAGGTTTTACAGCTGGCGGGAAAGTTGGTTTTTTATATCAGTTAAATTATTACTTAGGAATGGAAATTGGATATCAATATTTCAAAATATTAGGGAATCAGCCAAAAAAGTTTGAAGCTAAACATTTTTCTGATGTATACTTTGGTTTAAATTTCAGAATTTAAGGAGAAAAATATTGGCTGAGATTTTTGAGGGAGTCGTCAAATTCAAAGAGGAAGATTTTCAAACCCATAAAGAACTTTTTAAAGAGCTTGGGAAACAACAAAACCCCCACACACTTTTTATAACCTGTTCAGATTCACGGATAAACCCTAACTTAATCACTAAAACTAAGCCCGGAGAACTTTTTACTATAAGAAATATTGCAAACATTGTTCCTCCTTACGAAAAATCAATCAGATATGCTGGAACAACATCTGCGATTGAATATGCAGTTAAAATTTTAAAGGTTAAAAATATTGTAATTTGTGGCCACTCAAATTGTGGTGGATGTGCTGCTTTATTTGCCCCTGAAGAAAAACTAAATAAAGTTCCTTTTGTTAAGAAATGGCTTGAGCTTGCAAAACCTGTTAAAGAAAAAGTTTTTGAACTATTGGATAATGTAGATGATTTTGAAAAAAGAGAATGGTTAACTGAACAGATAAATGTAGTTGAACAGCTTAAACACCTTTTTACTTATGATTATATTTTAGAAAATCAGGAAAATCTAAATATCTACGGATGGTATTACATTATAGAAACTGGAGAAATTTTTAATTATAACTTTGAGAATGGATTATTTGAGCTTATTGAAAAATAGATTTTAAAATGATGTTATATATTCAATAATTGCATTGATTTCTTCATCTGAAAAATTTTTAGTTTTCTTAATAAACTTATTCATCAAATGAGCTTTTTCAGGTTCAACAATCGGCTTTCTTTTTCCACGAAGGTATTCTTTTAATGCTTCATTATTTCCTTTATAGTATTCAGCTATCTTTTTTATAGAAGGTCCTATTGTGTTAATAGTTTCTTTGTGGCAAACACCACACCCCTGTCTTTTAAAAAAGCCAATACCGCTCATTCCAAAGCTTGAAAAATTTAAACCAAAAATTATCAATAAAATAAAAAGGTATCTCATAACATCCTCCTTATGTATTACAATTTAAAAATAAATTTAGTGAAAATCAAGAAATGGCTTATGTTTATGCTATAATTTTTAATAATGAAAATGAAAAAACTGATTTTATCATTCTTTATAATAGGTTTTTTGTTTAATATATTCCACGACTTTGTTTTTTATAAGATAGACCCTTGCCTGTCTTATATAGAAACTTCTATGAAATTTGATGAAGGTAAAACAAACGACCCTTTGTGTGAGATACATCAAGAATTACACCATTTATATCTAAATGGAATACCAATACAAACTAAAAGAAATTTCTTCAGAGAAACGTACTATTTTTTCTATGACAAACCAC
>JALSSE010000475.1 GCA_026984415.1 Hydrogenothermaceae bacterium
AATAAAAATATATTTGTATGACTTTTTTGCAAAAGGAAATCCTATCAATATTAGAATTAAAGAAGGAGATATTATTTACGTTCCACCTATAGGTAAAACAGTAGGAATAAAAGGTGTTGTTAAAAGACCTGCAATTTATGAAATAAAAGATGAGAAATATGTAAAAGATGTAATTAACCTTGCAGGAGGTGTTTTCCCTTCTGTTTATGAGAAAGGGTTGAAAATTATCAGATATAAAAATAACCAACTTCATTTAATAGAAGGTAAATTGTCAGATGAAAAAACCTTAAATACAGAATTATCTAATGGTGATTTCATAATCATAAGGAAAATAGTTGAGGTGGTATCAAATAGTGTAATTGTAAAAGGTTATGTTTCTTATCCTGGTGAATATCAGCTTGAAAAAAATAAAACATTAAAAGACCTTATTGAAAAAGTTTCTCTATTTCCAGATACAAATATTTACTACGGTGAAATAATTAGACAGGAAGAAGGAAAATATACCCAGTATTTAAACTTTGTACCTAAAGATATTTTAGAAGGTAAAGATAACATAAATTTAAAGCCAATGGATATTGTGAGGTTTTATCAGTTTGGGGATATTAAAAAGGTTAATTTTAATAAATTTAAAAACGCAGTAATAGTTAAAGGACAGATAAAGTACCCTGGTGTTTTTACATATAAAAAAGGTATGAAGCTTTCCTACATTTTAAATAACAATGAATTATTAGTAGATACAAATATTTACTATGGTGAAATTGTTAGAAAGGAATTTCCTGACTTAAAGTATGAAGTTATCAACTTTTCTCCAAAAGATATATTAGAAGGGAAAAAAGATATTGAACTTAAACCTATGGATGAAATTACTTTTTATCCAAAATGGGTATTTAAACCTGTTCAGGTAAGTGGAGAAGTACAAAATGCCCAGATAATACCTTATTACGAAGGGGTTAAGCTTTTAGATGTTATAAAGAATGTAAAACTAAAAGAAAAACCAAGATTTTTAAAAGCTGTAATTTATAGAAAGAAAAAAGAAGAGAAAAAAGAAAAAGAAACAGAATTACAATCTAACCAGCAAACAGAACAAGAAATACCAGAGGATTTAAAATACCTTGCCAATACTAAAAAGATATTAACAGTAGAGGATTTAAAGAATTTATCACCTGAAGAATATGCTGCTGCTCTACAGAGAAAAAGTTATGTCAGATCAGATATAGAAGGTCAAGTATCTGCAATGAACAAGGAGTTAATTCAGCAAGAAGTAAAACCCAAAGAAGAGGAAAAAGAGGAAAGACACGCAATTGTCTATCTGTACGATTTATTAATAAAAGGGGATAAAGAGGTAAATTTAGATTTAAACCCAGGGGATAAAATTCTTATCCAGAAAATAGAAGCTTCAGAAAAGAATAAAAAAGTAGTGATTTTAGGCGAAGTAAATAGACCTGGTATTTACGATTATACAGAAGGTATGAGACTTGCTGATTTAATAGAAAGAGCTGGTGGATATACAACAGATGCGTATCCAAGAGGTTTGATTTTCATAAGGGAAAGTGCTAAAAAATTACAGGAAGAACAGTTAAATGTTTCTCTTCTTACAATGCAGGAAACTCTTGCAAAAAGTCAGGAAGGATATGCTGCTGTTGGTGCATCTCCAGAAGAACAAGCACTTATACAGATTACACTTAATAAACAAAAACAGCTTTTAGATATTCTAAAACAAAAGGCAAAATTAGGTTTAGGTAGAGTTGCTTTAGATGTACCAACATCTTTAGAAAAATTAAAGAAAAGTAAGGATAATATTGAGTTAAACGATGGAGATTATATTTATGTACCTTCAAAACCAAACTATGTTCTTGTTTTAGGTGATGTTTATAATCAAATTTCCTTACCTTATAGAGAAGATAAGACAGTCAGGTACTATTTAAATCAAGTTGGTGGATTAGGTAAAAATGCTGATGAAAAAAATATTTATGTAATTAAGGCTAACGGAAGGGTTATTTCTAAAAGACAGGGTACTTCTTTCTTTGGAAGATTTAAATGGGAGGATAAAAAGTTCTATTTTAGAACATCTTTTTACGATATGAAACTTGAGCAGGGAGATACTATTGTAGTGCCGTCTGAAATAAAAGTTCCTGTTTTATGGAGACCTTTATTGAGGGATGTTACGCAAATTATATTCCAGGCTTTATCAACAGCTGTTTTAGCTAAAAGACTTTAACAGAGGATAAAAATTGAAGATAACACATAGTTTAAATAAACTAATAGGCTCATTATTTATAACTTCTGGATTAGTTTTTGCCAACCCCCTTTTAAATGTTAATACTGAAGAAAGGGAAGTTTATGAAAACTTAGAAGCATCTAAAGGTGTAGAAAATATTAATTTTTCTATAAAACCAAAAAGTTATTATGGAACTATGCCTTTTATTGATGACTTTAGATTGGACAGAATAAGATTAGATACCAATTCACTTGATAAATCTGGTTTTTATATTAAACCTATAAATAGTTTTACTGCAAAATTTTACATTACAAATGAAGAGTATACATTTATTCCAAATCAATCTGGATTGAAATTAAGAAAAGGGGCAAATCTATTCTTGTACGAAGATGGTTTCCTTTCCCTTGGTAAAAGATTGGTTTTATACTACCAGTTAAGGCAGATAAAAAACAAAGATTATACAAAAAATGAACTTTTTAGAAGTTATTTAAAATTTTTCTTTTATAAATTTTCATTTGAAGGTGGTATAGATAACGTCCACTGGGGGCCTGGAGAGTACGGTAATCTCCTTTCAAATAATGCAAAACCTTTTCCTATGCTTAAGTTACAGACTGAAGACCCAATCCATTTTTTAGGAAAGTGGGATTTTTCTTTTGTCAAAGGATATCTCCATGAAGATAGAAAAGATAGAAGTAATCCAGAATTAATGGCATTGAGAGTAACGTGGAAACCTGTATCTTGGTTAGAAATTGGTGGAACGAGGCTTAGTTTGTACGGTGGAACAGGAAGACCTACTTATAAACTGATTGAATATCCTAAGGTTTTAATAGGTTCTGAAGAAAATGTGCCGTTCAGTAAATATGATACAGAAGGTTATGCTGGTTGGGATTTCACAGTTTATTTAAATTTTTTAAAAAAGTGGTTTAACTCTTTAGAAATTGCTAAATTCTACTATCAGGAAGCAGGAACAGATGTAAAGGCTTTCTGGCAAAAAGAAGACAAAGGAGAATTTTACTTTCCTTTTGGAATAAGATTTTTAGGAACTGCTTACGTTACAGGGTTATTCTTTTCCACTCCTAAAAACATTTTCAGATTTGAACTTCAAACAGTTTCAGATATCTTTTATACCCATCATTTTTACAATGTTGAAAATATGACTTACAAAGGAATGTCTTTAGGAAACCCTTACGGAAGAAATATTCTACATTTTTACTTTAAACACAGGTATTACTTTGATGATACTTTTTCTATGGAATATAGATTGGGATTTTTACAAAAACCTGCATATAAATTATCTCTTTATCCTTTAAGGATGAAAAGGTATTACGCTTCTCTTCTTTTAACTAAGAAAGTAAAACAGTTTATACTTGAATCTTATTTAAGATACGATAAAACTAACAACTACAATATAAACCCATTACCTACAAAATTCGACATCATTCCAGAAGATAAGAATTTTTATATATTAGGTTTTTCATTAAGTTATAGACTATAAAAGAGGTAACAGATGAATAAAGAAACCCAGAAAAAAGAACAGACACAAAATGAAGAAATAATTCAAAAAGAAATTTGCTATGAAGATGATGAAATAGATTTATACGAATTGTGGCTTGTTATTAAGAAAAGAAAAAACGTAATTATAGGATTATTTATTTTCAGTGTAGTTGCAACGGCAATTATAAGTTTTATAATGACTCCAATATACAGAACAACATCTTCTGTTTTGCCTGTATCTTCAAAACAAAGTCCCCTTGGAAGTTTAGCTGGTCTTGCAGCAATGGCAGGAGTTTCTATTGGCGGAGATGAAAGTTCCCAAAAGGTGATGGCTGTCTTAAACAGTAGAACAATCAAAGAAAACGTTATAAAAGATTTAAATCTTGTAAACAAAATATTAGATGAAATCCCAGAAGATAGAAACCCTCTCCTTGTTGCTATAGAAAAAATGGAAGATGATATTGTTTCAATTTCTGACGATAAAAAAACAGGTGTTATTAATATTTCTATAGATTTTAAAGACCCTGATTTGGCAAAAAAAATTAATGAGCAGTATTTAAAGGAATTACAGGACATTTTAGCTGAAAAATCTTTGACTGTTGCTAAGATGAATAGAATTTTTCTTGAAAAACAGTTAGAAGAAGAAGAAAGAAAACTAAAAACATACCAGCAAGAAATGGCTGAGTTTCAAAAAGAAAATAAAATTATTGAGCCTACTAAACAACTTGAAGGAACTATGGAACTTTATACAAGTTTGATAGCTCAAAAAATTGCATTAGAAATTCAACTTAAAAAATTGGAAACAGCTTTATCACCAAATAACCCAAAAATTGATATTTTAAGAAATCAGATTAAAGAAATAGAAGAGCAGATTAAAAGGATAGAACAGAAAGCTGATGGTGCTTTACCGTCTATCAGTAATGTTCCAGAAAAAATAGTTAAGTACACAGACCTTTTAAGAAAGTTAAAAGCTTCAGAGGCTATTTATGAAACACTTTTAAAGATGTATGAACAGGCAAAATTAGAAGAAGCAAAGGAAAACCTTTACGTTGAAGTTATAGACTATCCTGTTCTTCCAGATAAACCAGTTAAGCCAAAGAAAAAACTTATGGTTGCAGTTGCTGGGGTATCTTCTATTTTCTTAGGAATATTTTTGGTATTTTTCTTAGAGTGGCTGGAAAATATAAGAAAAAGGAAAGAATTAGAGGAGGTTTAAGAGAGCAAACCTCCTTCTGTCATTTTATACGGATTTAAAACCTGTTCAATTTCCTTTTTAGAAAGTATTTTCTTTTCTAAAAGAATTTCCCTTATTGTCTTGTTTTTTTCATAAGCCTCTTTAGCTATTTCAGCTGCTTTGTCGTATCCTATTTTAGGGACAAGTGCTGTTATCATAGCAAGACTTTTTTCTATACAATCTTTACATTTTTTCTCATTTGCTTTTAAATCTTTTAAAGATTTTTCAACAAAAATATTACAGGAATTGCTTAATATCTTTATAGAGTAAAGTATGTTGTATGCTATTAGAGGCATCATTACATTTAGTTCAAAATTTCCTGACTGTCCTGCAATGGTAATAGTAGCGTCGTTTCCTATTACCTGTGCTGCAACCTGACATACAGATTCGGCAATTACTGGGTTTACTTTTCCGGGCATGATAGATGAACCAGGTTGTACAGGTGGTATTAAGATTTCCCCAATTCCACATCTTGGACCACTTCCCATCCATCTTATATCATTTGCAATCTTCATCAGACTTACAGCTACTGTTTTTAAAGCTCCACTTAGTTCAACAATTGCATCTTTTGTTCCCTGAGCTTCAAAATGGTTTTCAGCTTCTTTAAATTTTATTCCTGTAATTTTAGAAATTTCTTTAGCAACATTTTTTCCAAAGTTTTTATGTGTATTTAAACCTGTTCCAACTGCTGTTCCTCCAATAGCAAGTTCACTTAAAAATTCTTCTGTATTTTTTATTCTTTTTATCCCATGTTTAATCATAGTTTTATATCCACTAAATTCCTGTCCTAATCTTATAGGTGTTGCATCTTGTAGATGTGTTCTTCCTATTTTTATGACCTTATCAAACTCTTTTTCTTTTTTTTCTAAAATTCTTTCAAGTTTTTTTAAAGCAGGGTAAAGGTTTTCTTTTATTTCAATAAATGAAGATACATGTATTGCTGTAGGTATGACGTCATTACTGGATTGTCCAAAATTTACGTGGTCATTAGGATGAACAGGATTTTTTGTTATTCTTTTACCTGTAAGAATTTCATTTGCACGGGTGGCAATTACTTCATTTATGTTCATA
>JALSSE010000476.1 GCA_026984415.1 Hydrogenothermaceae bacterium
ATTTGTCCGTCTTCTTTAATTGGAAGTTTAAGATTTTGGTTTGAAGTTATTTGTTATTTTTCTGAGATTTGTGGTGAGAAAGATTTCAATAAAAAATCAGGTAGATTTGAAAAAGAAGTTGATAGAAAGAAGTTAAAAGAAGATTTTATACAAGAAAACGGAAATGAAATAAAAGAAATTATTAAATATCTCATTGATAAACAAAATATACCTTTACCATCAATTATTTTTGGAACTACAAACTGGAGAAGTTTAATAGATATTAAAGATATAAAGTATTTAGGGGATTATTGTTTTGGGAATAAGCTAAACTTACCTACTAAAATTTGTTTTAATAAATCGACTTATGAAATCAAGGAAAACAGAGATTGTCCCCCAAAAAGCAACAATAATTGGTCAGTATTTTTCTTTGCCCATCCTTACTTTTATGGAAAATTACAAGTTGTTTTTAAGGTAGAAGAAAAAATCTTAGAAAGTATCTTTTATCCTCTTTTAACTTTTATGGATAAATATGGTTTTTGGGGTGGAAAGTGGAATATAGGATATGGGAGGTTGAAGGTTTTGGAAGTAAAGGAAAATAATAATCCAGTAAAGAATTGGAGAAATGAAAATTTCCTATTTAGTAGGATAAACAAAAAATTTGGAGATAAAAGTTTTAAATGTTTTATCAAAAATAATATTTCTCAATTCAAGTTTTTAACACAGAAAGAAAATAAAATTCAAATATTAGTTGCTTATTATTCAAATAATTCTTTTACAAATATAATAAAAGAGCTTATAAAAACTAAAGCACAAGAAAGAGCAAAATTTAAAACAAATACTGAAGAAAGACATAAAATATTTGGAACAACAAAAGCTCCACCTAACGATAAAAATTTATTACCTCAAGGTTCTAAAATACTCCCGTATATTAATAAAACAAAAAGAGATAAATTTCCTTATGATTGTGGTTTCCTATCTATTGCTGGTTTATTAAACTTGGAAGGTATAAGTGATGAATAAGTTTGAGGCCTCAATAGAAATAAACATAGAAAAAGTTGAGAATTTAGCTGAATATATAGCTTATTGTAAATATTATTTTAAACCAAAAAATGAGGAAAAAATAGAAAATTATCTTTTCAAAAGTGAGAAAGATTGGTATTTGAATAGAAATAATAAAGATGTCTTTTTAGAAGAATTTAAGTTTCTAAAGAAAGAAATAAATAATTGTGTAGAAGCTGGAAATAGAAGAAATTGGTGTGAAAACCAATTAGCAAAAAAGTTAAAAGATTATAAATCTAATGAAACATTAAAAGATTTTCCTTTAAATTGGTTAAAAAATGAAGTAATTGGTAAAGAAAATAAGTATATAAATTTTAATAATGATAGTAATATTCAAAAAATAAAACTAATATCTGGAATTTACGATAATCCTACGGGCTTACAAGATTATATTAATAAACTTCCTAAGCACTCTTTTGCAATCTGGTTTAAATTTAAATTAAAAGCTCCTTATTTTTCAAAAGATGATGATGAGTTTTACATAATCCAAAATCCTATTTTAAAAGAAACAAACTTTAAAGTTCCAATGATTAGAGGTTCCAGCTGGAAAGGTGCATTAGCAAGTGCTTTTAGAGATTTAATAAATGAGGAAACAGATTTAGATAATAAAAGAAAGAAAATAGAAAGTTTTCTAAGGGTTTTTGGAGCAGGGTCGGATAGCATAAAGGCAATAGAAAGTTATATTTTTGATAAAAGTAAAAGTTTGAAAAAGGCTAAAGAAAAACTCTTAGAATTCATACTTTTTGAGCTTGGTTTAGAGGTAGATAAGAATTTAATAGATGAAGTTAACGATATTGGTAGTAAAAACAAATTGCTTGATATTATCAAAAATAAGTTATCTAAGAAATTAGAAGATAATCAAAAAGACTTACCTTTAGAATTCCAAACTCACAAAGGAAGAGTAATATTTTATCCAACATACTTTGATAAACTTTCCTTAGAAATAATAAATCCTCATGATAGAAGAAAACGAGCAGGAACTAATCCAATTCATTATGAAGTTGTTCCAGCTAAAACAGAGGGAATATTTCAGTTAATTTATATCCCGTTTGATGCAGTTTTAAAGAAAAATGAAGATGAAGAAGTCAATGAAGATTTGGAAAATATAATTAAAGCCTTAAATATACTTTCTAATAAAGGTATTGGAGCCAAAACTAAACTTGGCTGGGGAAGATTTGAGTTTTTAAATGGAAATAAAAAGATTTGTTTAAATTCAGATTTAGAAGTTCCAGAAAGGTGGGAAAAATGTTAGGTTTAGATTTAGAAAAATTAAAACAATATAGAGATGAAATTTTAAAAGCAGAAATAGGGACTTTGCTTTTTAATCTTGGAAAAACTCACATAGGATTTAATTTTTGGAGAAATTATTTTCCTCATAAAGAATCAGAATTTAAGTTTTCTTCTTATAAAGAGTATGCAGAAAACTATTTTTATAGTGAATTAGAAGGAATTTCATTACAACTAAAAAATTTCTTCGAAAATATTAACATAAATTTAGATTTTTGGAATACACAATTTTTAGAACTTCTTAAAGGAGGGGAAAGTGGAAATGATTTTGTGAAAAAAATATTCTTCAGAGGTTGTGAAAATATAAACTCAGGAATAGATAAAGGCTCTCCTAATAAACAGTTAGAACCACCTTTGTGGCTTTCTAATGCTTTTGGAAGTTTTAAGGAAGAAATAAAAGAGCATAACTTTGACAAAAGAAGAATTTGCTTCTATACGAATTTGTCAAGTTTTTTAGGTAGAAATGGATATTTTCAAAATCCAAATTGGAAAGAAATCAGAAATCATGTTTTAGAAGAAATAAAAAATTGGTATTCTCACCTTTTAAGTGATAGCCGTTTCCCTGTTAACGATGTATCTCTTTACGACCAAGCATACATGACTGCTTCTATGTTTAAAGCTGTTTTATCACAGCTTGTTATGGATAGTTCAAGGTTAAATATTGATGATGATAATAAAAATTATTTAAAAAATCCATCTTCTATAAAATGGAGAATACTCGGTATCCAATACGATAAAGTTGGAGTTGCTGAAAAAAGTTTAAAACTTGCTTCTATATCATGGTATAGAAAAATTACAAATAAGATAGATGAAGAAATAAAAAATCTTTTAGAAGTTGAATATCCAATAGGGAATGAGATTTATAGAGATGAAACTGGAATTTATTTTATAGTTGGTGAGGAGTTAGAAAAACTACCTAATGCATTAATCAAAAAAATAGAAAAAATATTTATTGAAACCAAGTTGTATGAAGATGAAAAGGAAGGATTGAATGGAGAAATAGGATTTTATATAGCTATTTCTAAAGCTTCAAGAGGATTAATGAATTTATCTACACTTTTAGAAAATGCTAAAGAAAATTTTTTAAAAGTAAATTGGAAGAATAAAAATATAATAATAGAAGATAAGGAAGATAATAAAAAATATAAAGCTATAGGTATATGTCCTATCTGTCAAATTAGATTAATTTATATGGAAGATAAAGAAAAACGAAATAATCCAACTATTTGTGAAGTTTGCGATGATAGAATACATCATAAACAAGTTGAAAAATGGATAAAAAATAAAGATAAAGAGACTATCTGGATAGGAGAAATTAAAGATAAAAATGAAAGCGTTGCTTATGTATCTTTAAAATTTGAGCTTGAAGATTGGTTAAATGGGAATTTGTTGAATAGTCTATTGGTTCGCAATACAAATTGGAGTGATATTTTTCAAATTTTAAAGAATTTAATGATAGCTTCAAAAAACTTTTCAATACGACCTTATTCTTCTTATTATCAAAATAATCAAAACATTTTTAAAGAATTCTATAAACTATTTGATAAGTCAATAGGAGATGTATTTAATCTCCTAGTAAACAAGTTAAATGATATATTAAATAAGGATTTTAATAGTATTCAACAAGAAATAAGTCAATTAGAGATAGATTTACAACAAACTAATTTATCAAACAAACAAAAAAGAAGGAAAAAACAAAAATTAAACTTTTTGAAAAAACTTCCTAATCTTAAGTTCAAAATAAAAAACTATATTGTAGATAACAGGTTTTTCCTTGACTTACAATATAATAATAACGGAACTTTTAATATATTAAATAGAAGAAATCAAAATGATGTTAAAAATCAAATTGCATTTATTTACTTTTACGAACAAATATCTAACTTAATTTTGGAGCGTTCAATCGGACAAAATTGGGAAGAATTTATTTATAAACAATTAAACGATTGGGATTTTCAAAACAATAAACCTAAAAAACAAAAAATTGACTTTGATGCGAGGAAAATTAAGTGGAATAATTTAACAAATGATGATATTGAGTTTTTAGCAACCCTTTTACTCCAATTCCTTCTAAGAAAAAATCCTTCACCTGCGAGATTAAGAAGAATTTGGGAAACTACGAGAGAGTTTTTTGAGGAAATACATGATGAGTTAGATACGATTTTAAAAATCCCTGAATGGAGAAAAAAGAGATTGGTTTGGGAAGTAAATTTAGATAGCAATAATAAGCTTGAAAAGTCTATGGAACTTGAAGCAGAAGGTTTACTGTTTTGGGCTGAGAAAGAAGGAAACAAAGCAAAAATATATCTAATTTCTTCCATAAGAAACTTCTTAGAAAGATTTGGAAACAGCAAAGTAAAAAAAGCTTTAGAGAATTTAGAAAAGTTGAATATAGAAGAGGAAATTTTGAAAGATAAGAACACTTTCAAGAAAAATAACTATATTCAAAACAAAAAAATTACTCTCTATCCTTATGGCAACAAAAATGATGATAAGAACAAGATTGAATTATATATAAAAGATAAAGATAATATACCAGAAATCCACTCCTATAAACCCTTTACATCTATAACAGACCCATCTCCAATAAATTATCAAGTAGTCATTCCAGCAGAATATTTGCCAAAATTAATAGACGAAGTTATTAATAGATACAATGAAGAATTCAAATATGTTTATGGAAAACTTCCCATACACATAGGAATAGTAATTTCTGACTATAAAAAACCAGTATATATAAATTTAAAAGCATTAAGAAAAATTAGAAGGGATATCAAAGATATAAATAAACTATATAAAGATATATCTGTAGAAAAATTTTGTATTTTACAAAAACAAAAGCTATCTTTTGCGAATAAAAATGAAAAAATCAATAATACGGAAGATTACTATTCTCTTTACTGGAATAACTCAGAAGAAAAGGATTACAACTTTTTCATAAAACCCAAAAATGAATGGAAGAAATGGATATCCACAACAGATAAATTTGAACCAAAAAGTAAAGTCCAAATCATTCCAAATACATTTGACTTTGAGTACTTAGACCATAATATTAGAAGAAATGAGATTTTTTACGATGAAAGTGGTAAAAGATTAGTACCACCAAAACAAAATAGGCCTTACGAAATTGAAGTTTACTGGGAAAAATTCAAGAAGTTTAAAGAGCTATTTGATAAAACAGATTTAAACACCACAAGAATGCATAAATTAATTGAACTATTATACTCAAAACTGCAAGCTGAAAAAGAATACAATCCTGATTATAGCTATTTATTAACAAGTGCATTCATAGAACTTCTTGAATTAAACAGAATTGGAAAAAATTATGCTCAAAGAAGAAAAATAATTAATGATATTTTTGAGCTGGGGATAAATAATTTTGAAAAATTATCTAATGATTTTAGAAAAAATCTGCAAAAAAGTCTTACTAAAAAAGAAAATATTCTTCTATTTTTAGACATGTTTGAGTTTTGGCACACAGCAATGAAGGAGGTTTAAGATGGATAACAAAGTGTATAAAAAGTTAGAAGTTTATGCATTAGCAACAGACCCAATATACATAGGAACAGGTGGATATAACATAGGACGAGTTGATAATACTATAGTCAGAGACCCTATAACTAATATTCCTAAAATTCCTGGTAGCAGTTTAGCTG